>JAVXCD010000020.1:0-16904 GCA_036659655.1 Alistipes sp. | reverse complement strand
GAACTTTTCATTCATTCAGTATGACGTACAGAGACTTCGCAACCTCTCGACAGGCTCGAGGATCGGGAACTGTGTTTTCAAAGTCTTCGCGACCTCTCGACAAGCTCGAGGATCGTATGGATCTTTTTATCAGACAATTTGCCGTTTCTACATCTCTGCAAAATATTTGTAGAAGAGCGGAATGGTTTCAACGCCTTTATAGAATTGATTAAGCCCATAACTCTCGTTGGGTGAGTGAATCGCATCTTCCGACAAGCCGAAACCGATGAGCAGGGATTTGATTCCCAAGATCGACTCAAAACCGCTGATTACGGGAATCGACCCACCCGAATAGAAGGGGAGCGGCTTCTTACCGAAAGTATCGGAAATAGCCTTTTCAGCAGCCTGATAAGCCGGCATATCCATGGGCGCAACATAGGGCATACCACCATGTAATGCCTTCACTTCCACCTTCACACTCTTAGGCGCAATCGCCCTGAAATGCTTCTCAAACAATCGACTGATCTTATTGTAATCTTGATTCGGCACCAGACGCATAGATATTTTGGCCGATGCCCGCGAGGGAATCACCGTCTTCGTTCCCTCCTCGGTGTAACCGCCCCAAATACCGTTCACATCGAGCGAAGGGCGCACACCCGTGCGTTCGATGGTTGTGTAATCCGCTTCGCCTTCGACCTCATCTATCTCTAAAGCCTGCTTGTAGTCGGACAAACTGAACGGTGCTTTATTGAAGGCTTCCCGCTCGTCAGCACTCAACTGACGTACATCATCGTAGAACCCCGGAATAGTGATGTGTCCGTTTTCATCCACCAATCCTGCCACCAAACGCGTCAGCACATTGGCCGGATTAGCCACCGCACCACCGAATAGACCGGAATGCAGGTCTTTGTTGGGTCCTGTCACTTCGACCTCCATGTAGGCCAGTCCGCGCAATCCGCAAGTGATGGAGGGGGTCTCCATGGAGATCATCGAGGTGTCGGAGACCAAGATAATGTCGGCCTTGAGCATCTTTTTGTTGTCCTCACAGAATTTATAAAGACTCGGCGAGCCGATCTCCTCCTCGCCTTCGAGCATGAATTTCACATTGCAGGGCAGACTATCGGTCGCACACATCGCTTCGAAAGCCTTCGCGTGCATAAATAGCTGACCTTTATCATCATCCGCACCACGCCCCCAGATACGTCCATCCTTTATGACCGGCTCGAAGGGCTCGGTATGCCACTCACTACGCGGATCCACAGGCATCACATCATAATGACCGTAGACCAACACCGTTTTTGCTTTCGGATCGACTTTCTTCTCGGCAAAGACCACCGGATTACCCTCCGTGGGCAAGACTTCGGCGTGATCGGCACCGGCCTTCACCAATGCAGCCGCCAGCCACTCGGCACAACGAATCATATCCGGTTTATGGCTCGACTGTGCGCTGATCGAAGGAATGCGCAACAAATCAAACAACTCCTTGAGAAAACGATCTTTATTATCGTTTACATAACTCTTTACTTTATCCATTCTATTTGGTTTTATTAAGTATATAATGCGCAGCCAATTCACCCGTTATCGGCTGTTTCTCGTTGTCAAGCATCACCAATCTGTTCTCTTCAATTTTGTAAAAATCGGGAGCATCTCCCTGTTTCTCGAAATGCACTGTCAATAGATTATTTTCAACAGTATAAGTGCCTTTTTGCGCAAATGTATCCCGCTCAATATAGTGCGAGATCATGGAGCAAGTTTGATCCGCCTCCAGCACCAACGTGATCTCAATACCGGGACAGTCGGCTGCCGGCAACGTACCTTTATAAACCCCTACGTAGTCCAACGAATTCTCCGCATTGTGCATACCCTGAGATGTTTCGTCAGAGGCAGTAGCCATTGGTTTCTGCGGATTTCCACCGCAGGCCGTCAGCATCACCACAACAGCCAAAATCAATAATTTACTCCACATTATCTATATTTTACAAATTGTTTTAATTTCACTTATAAACCGCTGAGCCAAAGCATCTGCCTCTGACATAGATTTAGCCTCGGTATAGACTCGTATAATAGGTTCGGTATTAGACTTACGCAAGTGCACCCAATTTTCTGCAAAATCAATTTTAACACCATCTATATCGTTCACATTCTCATTACCGTAACGTGTCTTTATCTCACTCAATACTTTATCTACATCAATAGCCGGTGTCAGCTCGATTTTATTCTTCGACGCGAAATACGCAGGATACGTTGCACGCAACTCCGTCATGGTCTTATTTTGCTGCGACAGGTGGGTCAAAAACAGCGCTGTTCCCACCAAAGCATCACGCCCGTAATGCAACTCCGGATAGATCACTCCTCCATTGCCTTCTCCGCCGATCACCGCACCGACCTCCTTCATCTTTGTCACCACATTCACCTCACCTACAGCCGACGCATAGTACTTACCACCGTGTCGTTCCGTCACATCGCGTAAAGCACGGGACGAACTGAGATTCGAGACCGTATTCCCTTTTTTGTGCGCCAAGATATAGTCTGCGACAGCCACCAGCGTATACTCTTCAACAAACATCGAACCATCCTCACTGACAAAGGCCAGCCGATCTACATCGGGATCCACCACGACACCCAGATCCGCCTTCTCCCGCACAATCACCTTCGATATTTCGGTCAGATTTTCGGGTATCGGCTCCGGATTATGCGCAAACTCGCCCGTAGGGTCGCAGTTAAGTTCCACAACCTCACACCCTAACTGACGCAACAACTTCGGGATTACAACGCCACCCACCGAATTGACGGCATCGACAACAACTTTGAAGTGTTTACGGCGCACACTCGCCACATCGACCAGCGACAAAGCCAGTACCCGACGAATGTGTTCGTCGTTATAGTCTTCTCGCGACAGCACCTTGCCGATATGATCAATCTGCGGAAAATCGAAATGCTCATCTTCAGCCAAAGCCAACACACGTTTACCCTCCACGTCGGTCAGAAATTCGCCGTCGGCATTGAGCAACTTCAAGGCATTCCACTGCCGCGGATTGTGCGAGGCCGTGATGATGATGCCACCATCGGCTTGATGCGCCGTCACAGCCAGTTCCGTACCCGGAGTGGTGCATAATCCAACATTTACCACATTTGCGCCGCAACCCAACAGCGTGCCCTCAATAATATTATTGACCATCTCACCCGAAAGACGAGCGTCGCGACCAACAACAATGGTAAGTTTTTTGCCCTTACGCTGCTCTGAGATGAATCGGACATAGGCCGTTGTGAACTTCACGATGTCAATCGGGGTTAAATTATCACCCACCGAACCACCTATGGTTCCACGAATGCCGGAAATTGATTTGATTAATGTCATATGATTACTTTTAAGTTAAAATTCAACAGAATGTCTATACTTATATTTATGAAAATATCGTAACGATTGTTTTGTTATTCGACGTAAATATATTACTTTTATGCCAATTATAAAAATTAAAAACCAACTATTATGCGAATCATACCCTCTTCCGAATTGATTATCAATGGAGACGGATCCATTTTCCACCTTCACCTCAAGCCGGAGCAACTGGCAGACATCGTTATTTTGGTCGGCGATCCGGATCGTGTGGCCCTCATTGCAGCACATTTCGACACACAGGAGTGCAAAGTCTCCAACCGCGAATTTAACACCGTCACCGGAACCTACAAAGGCAAACGCATGACCGTGCTCTCTACCGGCATCGGCATCGGCAACATTGACATCTCCGTCACCGAATTGGACGCACTGGCCAATGTGGATTTTGCCACCCGTCAGGTGAAGAGTGTCAAACGCCAACTCACACTGGTTCGTTTGGGCACGTCGGGAGCCATCCAGCCGGACATCAAAGTGGGTGAATTTGTCTTTTCCCGCACCTCGGTGGGCTTCGACGGCCTGCTGAACTACTACAAAGGACGTAACGATGTGTGCGACCTACCCATAGAGCAGGCCTTCATGCAACATACGGGGTGGAACGAACTCCTGCCAAAGCCCTATTTTATCAATGCCGACAACTCGCTCTTCGAACTTTTCAAAGACGTCACAACAGAGGGTATGACCATCGCCGCACCCGGCTTCTACGCACCTCAAGGTCGCTGGGTACGCCTTGAACCGCAGGATGTTCACCTCAATGAGAAGGTCGAATCGTTCCGTTACGAAGGTCGTCGCATTACCAATTTCGAGATGGAAGGGTCCGCTTTAGCCGGTCTATCCGCACTCATGGGACACAAAGCCGCCACCATCTGCACCATCATTGCGCAGCGCATTGCCAAAGATGCCTGCACCGACTACAAACCCTTTGTGAAGAAGATGATCGTCACAGCACTCGACAAATTGGCCACATTATAATAAAAAAGTATAAATAGATAAAACCATATAAAGATGAAATTCACCGTATCAAGTTCAACTTTACTTTCGCTTTTAGCAACAACAGGCAAAGTCATCAGCAATAAAAACACATTGCCCATTCTCGATTATTTTCTGATGAGTCTCAGTGGCAATGAACTCAAGGTGACCACTTCGGATCTTGAGACCACCTTGGTCGGTTCGATTCATGTCGACACAGTCGATAGCGAAGGTGTGATTGCAGCACCCGCAAAGTTAATGCTCGACTCGCTGAAGGAGTTTCCCGAAATGCCGCTGGAAATTGATGTCAACGACAAAAATTGGGAGATCAAGATCAACTGGGCAAGCGGTTCACTCTCCATCCCCGGAGCCAGTGCCGTCAGTTATCCCATCATCCAGAATTTCACCAGCGACCGCAAAGAGTTGTTGCTGGACGTTGATATTTTGGTCAATGGTATCAACAAAACCATTTTCGCCACAGCCGACGATGAACTGCGCCCCGTGATGAACGGCGTGTACATCAATATCGCCCCCGAAGCACTGACTTTTGTGGGTACGGATGCCCATAAATTGGTGAAGTATGAGGCCGAATTAGCCTCCGATATTACCGCTTCGTTCATTCTGCCTAAGAAACCGGCCAACTTACTGAAATCAGTTTTATTAAAAGAAGAAGAGCCCATCAATGTCAGTTTCGACGCAAAAAATGTGATGTTCAAACTCAAGAACCTCATGCTCATCTGTCGTCTGATCGAAGGAAACTATCCCAATTACAATGCCGTGATTCCCTCTGCAAATCCGAACAAGGTACTCGTGGATCGCATCGAATTGCTGAACGGCATCAAGCGTGTCGCCGTATGTTCGAATCCCACCACCAACCTGATCCGCATGGATATTGTGGATGGCAAGATCAACCTCACGGCACAAGACATCGACTTTTCGGTATCGGCAAACGAATCAATTTCGTGCAACTACCAAGGTCAAGTGATCTCGATCGGCTTCAAGTCAACCTTCATGGTGGAAATACTCTCGAACATGGACACACCGACGGTGGTAGTGGAATTGGCAGATTCTACCCGTGCGGGAGTCTTCAAACCCGTATACGACGACAAGCAAACCAGCGCAACGTTGATGTTGCTCATGCCGATGATGATTAACGCGTAATAACGGAGATGAAATTAAAACTCAAACGTCCGATTATATTTTTCGACATAGAAAGTACAGGGATTGACACCTCCAAAGACCGAATCGTCGAGATTTCGATGGTGAAAGTGATGCCCGACGGAGAGCAAATCACGAAGACCCGCAAGATCAATCCGGAGCGACATATTCCGGAGGAGTCGACAGCCATCCACGGTATCACGGACGACGATGTCAGGGAGTGTCCCACCTTCACACAAGTGGCCAAATCGCTGGAACAATTCATCGTAGGTTGCGATTTCGGTGGCTTCAACTCCAATCGTTTCGACCTGCCGATGCTGGTCGAGGAATTTATGCGTGCCGGAGTGGACGTGGATTTCAAAAATCGGAAATTTATCGATGTGCAGAACATTTTTCACAAGAAAGAGCAACGCACCTTGGTGGCAGCCTACAAGTTCTATTGCGATAAAAGTCTTGTCGATGCTCACTCGGCCGAGGCCGACACCTTAGCCACTTACGAAGTGCTCAAGGCGCAACTCGACCGCTATGACGATTTGGAAAACGACGTAGAGATGCTGTCCGAATTTTCGTCCCATGGCGAAACCGCAGACTACGCCGGGCGCATTGTGTACAACGACAAAGGGCAGGAAGTTTTCGCTTTTGGTAAACACAAAGGGCAGCCGGTAGCAGAAATTTTCGCAATGGAGCCCAGTTATTATATGTGGATGATGAACGGTGACTTTCCGCTCTACACAAAGAAAGTAATTACAGAGATCAAGTTTCGCGCAAAACTGAAATAAGGGAAACCGAAGGCATAGCCATGCGTTTTCAAATATCAAAAATGCCGGAAAAAGTCAAAAAAGTGGCGATAAATAACAAAAATCAACATACTGAAAACAGATCAATCATTGTTTTAGATTACTTAAGTTTACATGAATAGATTTTGTCTGATTATTCTTCTGCTTGTAGGAAGCATGGGGGCATTTGCGATCGAAAAGTCGCAGACGGTGGTCTATATCAATGGTGCGAAGTACTATCTCCACACCGTGCAGGCCGGCGAAACGCTCTATGCGTTGTCGAAGAGCTATCAAGTGGGGGAGTCGGTCATTGTGGAACACAATCCATCGGCAGCCAAAGGGCTAAAAACCGATGAAAATATCAAAATTCCTTGTGTAACAGAGGCGGTGGAAGTTGTATCGGAGAAGAAGTTGAAGCGAACGTTCGATACTCACACCATTGCCAAAGGGGAGACGCTCTATGGCATTTCGCGTCGGTATTCGATTCCCATTCGCACCATTTTGGAGGACAATCCCGACATTGATCCGACCCATCTGCAACTCAGCGGAACGATTCTAATTCGCAAAAAACAGATCGGCTCAGAGAGCAAAGAGGAGGCTCAAGCACAATGGGCGCAATATCGCGACCAGCTCAACAGCGTTGCGCCGGCCGGAGATTCCTATCACATCGTGCAGCCGGGCGAAACATTTTACTCCATTGCCCGTCGATTTTCACTCACCGAAGCGACTCTTTCCGAGATGAATAATGGGTTACAACCGGCCGACCTAAAAGCCGAATCCATCATCAAAATATCGAGTCAGACACAACTGCTTGCTGCCACAAAAGCGGCCGACAGTGCGGCTCTCGCTGCGTCTGTCGCGGAGGAAACTGCTAAAAAGATCACATTCCGTGCACTTTCGAAAGAGAGTATTTTGCACATTTCGCTGCTGTTACCGCTGACCATCAACGACCTGTCTAACAACAATTATTTGGAATTTTACCAAGGTTTTCTGCTTGGACTGGATAGTGTGAAGTTACAAGGCGGATATTCTATGAACTTGACCCTTTTCAACACGGAGCATGATCTAAATAAGGTAAAGGAGTTGATAAACAGCCCTGAATTTCAACAATCGGATTTGATTGTCGGCCCTATCTACGAAGATGTACTGGCTCCGATCATCGAATTTGCCGAGAAAAGAGCGATTCCGGTTGTATCGCCATTGGCTAATATGGCAGCGACGAACAGCGAGGTGTTGTTTCAACTTGCCCCCAACCCTGAGACAAAATACGAGAAGTTAGCGGATCTGATCGACCCCACCAAACACATTACACTGATCTACACAACGAGCACAGACGAGGAGTTTGAGCAAGAGATACTCGCCTTGCTAAAAGGGAAAGAATATTCGCAATTCAATTACAATTCAGACCATCCGGCTGTTACGCCGCACAAAGTAGGTAGCCTCTCTTCCCTGATAACAGGCGATCAAGATCAGACGGTCATCATTCTGGCCGACAATGAGATTGATGTGGAGCGTGTGCTGGCAACACTGGCCTCGACACAAACAAACCTCTCCAGCCGCGGACGTACGCTGTCACAACTTACCGTGTTGGGGAATGCACATTGGAATCGTTACAACAACCTTGATCGAGCAGTCTTTTTCAAGAATAACATTGTTTTCTCGTCCATGTATCACGCAAAACGCAATGTGAAGGTCGTGCGTGATTTCGATCAGAAATACATCCGTGCGTTCCAGTCGTTACCCACCCTTTATTCCTATCGGGGTTACGATACCGCTGCCATTTTCTGCACAGCCATGTATGATGATATAGCCACAAACATGGAGGATACCGAATATACACCTTTGCAAACAGTCTATCTTTTCAAACAGACCAAAGGACAAAAATCGCACATCAACCAAAATTGGAACCGTGTGAATTACAACAACGAATTCACCATTGTCACCGAATAGATCCCTATCATGAGTAGCATCACCACCGGCATTCCGGAAAAAACCATCGAGCGACTGAGCGAATACCGTCGGACACTGCTGGCAAGTCACAAGCGAGGTATTACCCATATTTTCTCGCATGTACTGGCTGGCATTCACGGCATTACGGCCGTGCAGGTACGGCGCGACTTGATGTTAATCGGCTTTTCGAGCGACACAAAAAAAGGCTATGATGTCAAGGTGCTAATCGATTTCATCGGTAAAATTCTCGACAGCCCGCATCCCACCAATATTGCGGTGCTCGGCATGGGTCACTTAGGTCAGGCCATCACCAAGTATTTCAACAGCAAAGGACTCAAGCTCAAAATTACAGCCGCTTTCGACATCAATCCCGAAAAAATAGGCAAATCCATTGACAACATCCCCTGTTACCACATGGATGATTTTGAGGAGGTTGTAGAGGACAAAGACATTAGCATTGTCATCGTGTCGTCACCGACGCAGGTTGCACCGCAGTTGGTGGTTCCGATCATCAATGCCGGCATAAAAGGGGTGTTGAATTTCACCTCGACTCCGTTGAATTTTCCGCAAGGCATTGTCGTTGAAAACTATGACATCACCACGTTGTTAGAAAAAGTAGCCTATTTCGTCAAGGAAACCGAGGAGTCCAACAACATCAACAACGCATAAAGTGCAGCACGGCGTATCATGAGAGTTTTTCACGGATTCGAATCCCTTCCCTCTTTTGCACACCCGACAGCTACGGTCGGTTCGTATGACGGAGTCCATTGCGGACACCGCGTATTGCTGCAAACAACCATCGCTACCGCCCAATCTCAAGGCGGTGAAAGCATCGTGCTGACCTTCGAGCCACATCCGCGTGTCACATTGGGAAAGATCGACAAATTAAAACTACTCACCTCTTTGGAGGAAAAAATAGTACTGTTGGAGCAGATCGGCATCGACAATCTCCTTGTCATCCCCTTTGATCTGACCTTTAGCCGGGTCTCGTCCGTTGATTTTATCCGTCATTATTTGATCGACAAAGTGGGGATCGAAACGCTCATCGTCGGCTTTAATCACCATTTCGGACGAGGCAAAGAGGGTAATTACGATTTTCTGGATCACCATCGGTTTGGCCTTCACATCGAGGAGGTCAAGGAGTGCGATGTAGATTCTGAGAAGGTCAGTTCGACCGTGATCCGGAAGTTGATCGAACAGGGCGACATGGCGCGCGCCACCAAGATGCTTGCCCATCCCTACCTGATTATCGGAACAGCACAAGACGGACAAATCGTCCTGCACGAACCACTCAAGTTACTGCCACACCCAGGAACATATAGGGTGAAAATCAATGGCGACAATGCTTGTCTAACCATCGAAAACAACCAACTAATCCCCCAAAATCAACCGATCCCCAATGGGAAGGTTATTATAACTTTCTAAATCATGCTGATTACGCACGACTGTAAAATTCGCGTATGGTATAAACATACCGATCAGATGGCTATCTGCCACCATTCAAATTATATTTGCTACTACGAGGCTGCTCGTTCCGAATTGCTCCGATCGTTGGGAATGTCCTTTGCCGAAGTCGAAAAGCGGGGTATTATGATGCCTATTTTAGAGGTAAATTCCAAATACCACAAACCGGCTTATTTCGACGAGTTACTCACCGTGCGCATCTCGCTACGTGACCTGCCCATGGCGCGCATCACCTTCTACTACGAGATTTTCAACGAGGCGGGTGAGTTGCTCAACACCGGTTCCACCATGCTGGGTTTCATCCACAGCGACACGCGTCGTCCCTGTCGCTGTCCGGAATGGTTCATGGCACTGCTCACAAAAACAACAGAAGAGACCCTCTAAAAGGATCTCTTCTGTTGTCATAGGAATAGTTTGATCTATTTCTCTATCAGCGAGATGCTGCGTTGAATGAAGTCCGTCAAGTTTTTCCCTTTCAGCATACCATTCGACAACAACGCCAAGTCAATAATCTGTTTTACCAACTTGTTCTCCTTGCCGATTTGAGAGAGACGCTCATTGCGCTCGTCACGCAGCGTCACGATTTTCTTCGACAATTCGTCGCGTGTCGACTTCTCTTCGGCCGAAAAATCCTCCTCTTTCTTGCCCTTCACCACCTCGTCAAAACGTTTCTCCTCAGCTATTGCCGCATCAATCTTCTTGGTGATGCTCTTCAGTTTATCCCCGTATGCGGTCTCCACGTCCGCCAAAATATCAGCTACAAGCGGATGATTTCCATTCACTGAAATCGTAAAGTTATCGGGCATCTGACCGTAGAATTGGCTCATGCCGCCACCACCATTCATCGCCGCCATCTCTTTCATACGTCGCATAAATTCGTTTTGAGTGATCACCACCGGCGACTCCGCGGATGACATCGGCTCGAAGGCAATGGTGTATTGTATCTTCTCTTCCTTCGGCAACTGGCTTTCGAACACCGGACGCATCACCTCCTGCTGCGCCTCGGTAAGCGACATCTTGAGTTGCTCGTCCTTGGCTATCAACTTCTCGATCACATCACTGTCAACTCGCACAAAACGAGCCTCTTTGTGTTTCGACTCATACCAATTAATATAGTGATTATCCAGTTGTCCATCCATCACCAACACATCGTAATCTTTGGCTTTCGCCGCCTCCAAGAAGGTGTGCTTCTCAATCGGATCGTCCACATAGAGGAAAATCACCGTATTGTTTTTATCCGTTTGTATTCCTTTCACCAGCTCCTCATACTCCTTACCTGTGAAATATTTGCCGTTCACATTCTTCCAAAGCATAAAATCGGTTGCCTTTTCGGCAAACTTCTCGTCGGTAATAATACCATATTCGATGAAAATCTTCAGATCGTCCCATTTCGCCTCGTAATCGGTGCGCATGGTCGTAAATAATTCAGACAGCCGGTCTGCCACCTTGCGAGTGATGTAATTCGAGATCTTTTTCACATTCGCATCGCTCTGCAAATAACTGCGTGACACGTTGAGTGGAATATCCGGCGAGTCGATCACTCCATGCAGAAGGGTCAGATACTCAGGAACAATGCCCTCCACTTGATCCGTCACATACACCTGATTGGAGTAGAGTTGAATTTTATTTTTCTGAATTTCGAAGTTATTACGGATCTTAGGGAAATAGAGAATACCCGTCAAATGAAACGGATAATCGATGTTCAGATGGATCGAGAAGAGAGGCTCCTCTCCCAGCGGATACAATTCGTGGTAAAACTCCTTGTACTGCTCCTCCGTAATTTCCGCCGGCTTGCGCGTCCACAGCGGAGCAACATTGTTGATGATATTTTCCTTTTCCGTATCGACATACTTACCGTCTTTCCACTCCTTCACCTTGCCAAAAGCGATGGGAATCGGCAGGAAACGGCAATATTTACGCAATAATTCCTCCACCTTCGAGGGCTCCGCATATTCCAGTGTATCCTCCGAAAGATGCAGAATGATGGTCGTGCCACGACCGCGCATCTCGTCCGTCTCGTCCATTTCGAATTCGGGACTTCCCGTACAACTCCAATGCACACTTTTTGCCCCCTCGCGGAAGGAACGAGTGAGGATCTCCACCTTGTCCGAAACCATGAACGACGAATAAAAACCCAACCCGAAATGGCCAATAATAGGCTGACTTTTATACTTCTCCAAAAATTCCTCTGCCCCGGAGAAGGCGATCTGATTGATGTATTTATCCAACTCGTCGGCCGTCATACCCACACCACGATCAGTCACCGTCAGTGTCTTAGCCTCTTTATCTACGGCTACCTGAATGGTCAAATCACCCAAATCGCCTTTGGCTTCACCAATAGAAGACAAGGTTTTGAGTTTTTGCGTTGCATCCACCGCGTTGGAAATCAACTCGCGCAGAAAGATTTCGTGATCCGAATACAAGAATTTTTTGATTACAGGGAAGATATTCTCCGTTGTAACTCCAATTTTTCCGTTTTTCATAATTTTATTATTTCGTATTATTTTAATGCGTTTGTATTACGTATAATCAAACTATGTGCCAGTCGATTATTTCTGTCAAAATGTCAGTCCTGACTGACAAAAAAAGCGAAGTCCGAAAACTCCGCCTTGAATTTTGATTGTCGAGCATGCACGCCAATCCCATGCTGCAAATACTCGCTTAAAACAATTTTGTGAGTTTTGCCGCCAACGCCTCTTTCGAGCAGGCACCCACCTGTTTGTCAACAAGTTTACCGCCTTTCAAGAAAATAATCGTTGGAATGTTGCGCACACCGTATTGAGCCGTCACCTCATCGTTTTGCTCCACATCGCATTTTGCAATAATCGCTTTGCCCTCAAATTCCTTTGCCATTTCCTCCACAATAGGCGACATCATACGGCAAGGGCCGCACCATTCCGCCCAGAAATCGATCATGACAGGTAACTCCGAAGAGATCGTCGTTTGAAAATTGTCTTTTGTGATTGTTAGTTCCATAACTGTACTGTTTTAATAGTTATTATATAGTTTATATGATTGAATACTTTAACTCATTGTCATCAAGAAACGAGACCAAATCCTGCGTCAGCCCCACCTTAAAACTTTTCGAGTAGAGGCTCACCCCCACCTGCACCTCCCGATCGAAAACAGTCAGCCGCAACGTAGTAGTACCCTTTGATTCCTTGACCTTCTCCGTCAATTTTCGCACCAAATCCGTCGTGATCTCCTCAATAGGCAACTGAATGTGCATCTCTTTGATCATCGTATCGCGCACCTCCGAAAGTTGAACCATCGAACTGACTTTGAACTCCAATTCCTTGTCATTATAAGGTCGTGGCTGCACCTTTCCACGAATAAAGAGGAAATAATCTACAAACAGATATTTGCGGAAATTCTCATAATCCTTGCTGAAGAGTGCAAATTCGTGGGTGCCGTTGTAGTCCTCCAGCAAAAATTTACCCCATGGCTTACCGGTCTTTGTCATCAGATTCTGCACCCCGACAACCATGCCCGCCACAGCAACGTCCTGTCCTTTGACATTTTCCAAATTATCCAGATCGGAAAGTTGCGTTTTACACATATTTTTGATGATCACACTATAATCATCCAGCGGATGAGCCGACAGGTAGAGACCGCTCACCTCACGCTCTTTGTTCAGCGTCTCCAGTTGCGTCCAGTCGGCGCACACGGGAATAGTCGGACGTTGAATGTCCATCTCTCCGCCACCGCCGAACAGACTCTGTTGCGCATTATCCTTCTCTGTTTGAAACCGTTGACCGTAGCGCGACAACAACTCAATGAACGTCAATCCATTCGTATCGTGGGTATCAATACCAAAGAACTTGCTGCGATGAAAATCGACAATCGAATCGAAACCACCGGCATACGCCAGATTTTCCAAACATTTGCGATTTACCACGCTGTAATTCACACGCTCTACAAAATCATATATATCCTTAAAATGCCCGTTCGTTTTACGTTCGTTGATGATGCTCTCCACCGCGGCCTCGCCAACGCCCTTGACCGCCGCCATGCCAAAGCGCACATCACCCACTTTGTTGGACGAAAAATTACGCATTGACTCATTGATATCGGGACAAAGCACCCGGATACCCATACGTTTACACTCACTCATATAGAGTGTTAGCTGCTTTATATCTGACAAATTTCGGCTCAATAGTGCCGCCATAAATTCGGAAGGGTAGTGCGCCTTGAGATAACCTGTCTGGTAGGCTATGTAGGCGTAACAGGTCGAGTGCGACTTGTTAAATGCGTAGGAGGCAAAGGCCTCCCAGTCGCCCCAAATTTTGTCGCAAATCTTCTCATCGTGTCCGCGTTGCCGACAGCCCTCAATGAATTTAGGCTTCATCTTGTCCAGCACATCGCGTTTTTTCTTACCCATTGCCTTTCGCAATGTATCGGCCTCACCACCGGTGAATCCTGCCAATTTCTGCGAGAGCAACATGACCTGCTCCTGATAGACCGTAATGCCGTAGGTATCTTTCAGATACTCCTCCATGTCGGCAAGTTCGTAAGTCACCGCCTCCTGCCCGTTTTTACGGGCGATAAAGTTGGGGATATACTCCATAGGCCCCGGACGATAGAGCGCATTCATGGCGATCAAATCCTCGAAACGGTTGGGTTTCAGGTTGCGCAGATGCTTCTTCATGCCCGGCGACTCAAACTGGAACAAGCCCGTTGTATCACCTCGAGCAAAAACATCGTAAGTCTCTGCATCAAATAGTGATATGTCGTCTATATCAAGATCTACATTATGTACAAATTTTATATTTTCTATGGCATCTTTGATAATCGAAAGTGTGCGCAGACCCAAAAAGTCCATCTTTATTAGTCCGACACTCTCGACCTCCTTGCCCTCAAATTCCACCACATTCAGATCGGCATCTTTTGCCACAGCCATGGGTGCAAATTTCTCCAGATCATCCGGTCCGATAATCACACCGCACGCATGAACTCCCGTCTGCCGAATAGATCCTTCAAGTTTCTCCGCATATTTCAACGTATTGCGTATCAGCTGATTCGAAGATTCACGTTCTGCCGCTAATTCGGGAGACTCTTTGAAAACAAAGTCAAATGCCGTCTCGCCGTGTTTTTTGTCGGGCAGAACCCGATCGGGCACCAACTTCGAAAGTCGGTCACTCTCTGAAAGAGCCAATTTCTGCACACGCGCCACATCCTTAATCGCCATCTTCGGAGCCATTGTTCCGAATGTAACAATCTGTGCAACACGCTTTTGTCCATACTTTTGCACACAATATTTCAGCACCTCTGCGCGTCCATCCTCATCGAAATCGACATCGACATCGGGGAGAGAAATCCGCTCCGGATTGAGAAAACGCTCAAACAGCAAATCGTATTTTAACGGATCTATATTGGTTATTTTCAATGAGTAAGCAACAACCGAGCCTGCGGCCGAACCACGCCCCGGCCCCACAGAAACGCCCATTTCGCGTGCTGCGCGGATGTAATCCCACACAATGAGAAAGTAACCCGGAAATCCCATCCAGTCGATGGTTTTCAACTCATATTTCAAACGCTCTTCGACGGCTGTGTCCAACGTTTCGCCATAACGACGATGCGCGCCCTTGTAAGTCAAATCTTTGAGGTAGCAAAATTGTTTGGCCGTCATCAATTTTCCGGCCAAGTCATCTTCCGCTTCAGCCAGAGCCTCCAATTCGGCAACAGTGCCGCAGGTTTTGATTTTCGCCAATAGCGTCTCATCCTTCACCTTTTGACTAAACGAAGCCCGCAACTCGTCGATGGGCAACGCAAAATCATCCGGTGGTGGAAAATTGGGCATCAACGGTGCGTGAACTAATTGATAGGTCTCGATTTTATCGGCTATTTCAAGCGTTGTTTCCAATGCTTCCGGATGATTCTTAAATAGTTGAGCCATCTCATCGGCCGACTTGAGGTACTCCTGAAACGTGTATTTCATCCGTTTCGGGTCGTCCAGATCGCGCCCTGTATTGAGACAAATCAAATGATCGTGTGCCGGCGCATCCTCCTCCAAAATAAAATGCACGTCGTTCGAACAAATATATTTTACATTAAATTTCGCGGCGATCTCCAGTATGACCTTATTCACCTGCACTTGATTCTGGTAAACATCGGCATCTTTCTGCGGATTTCCCGATGGGTGCAACTGCATTTCAAGGTAGTAATCATCCCCGAAAACGCCCTTAAACCACTCCACCACACGCTCGGCTTCCGCACGGTCATTGTGCATGATTGCTTGTGGCAACTCCCCGCCCAAGCAGGCCGAAGAGCAGATCAGCCCCTCGTGATATTGCGACAACAACTGCTTGTCTATACGCGGTTTATAGTAAAATCCCTCCGTAAAAGAGTAAGAGACCATTTTGCAGAGATTGTGGTAGCCCGTGAGATTTTTAGCCAGCAAAATCAGGTGATCACCAGCCTTTTCGTCCTTGTCTTTTTCAAAACGATTCTTCACCACATAAACCTCACAACCAAGGATCGGTTTGAGACCGGCCTCCGTTGCCACATCGTGAAAATTCTTCGCACCATACATATTGCCGTGATCCGTAATTGCCAACGCATTCATGCCAAGTGCTTTGGCACGCTTGACCAGTGGTTTTATCGCAGCAGCCCCATCCAAGATGGAGTACTGCGTATGGACATGAAGGTGTACAAAATCGGGCATTTTCTCGAAGTAATGTTTTCAACAACAAATATAGCAATTATTTGTGGAAGATTTTTGGCAAAGGACTTGCAAGTTATCAACAAAATGCGTAATTTTATAAAACAATAGCAACCAATCATTTTCAATAAAAATTCCAAAGCCATGAAAAGCGACACATTAGTCATTCTGGTGGAGTATAACACCATTATGGAGGCCGAGATTACCAAATCGATCCTCGACAGTGCAGGAATTGAATCTGTGATCAACAACGAGTATATGTCCTCGATCTACCCGTTGGGAACCATGCCGGCACAGATCGTCGTCCGAGAGGAGGATCTCGAACGGGCGAAAACATTATTGATACACCGATAAAAAATTATTTTTCGGATCAAGTCGTAATTCTTGTTGATTAATCAATTTACACTTATCTCTAACAAGAAATATTTTCGATCCTCGAGCCTGTCGAGAGGTCGCAAAGTCATGATGCGTCACGTTGACTGAGAAACTCACGATCCTCGAGCCTGTCGAGAGGTCGCAAAGACTTTGAAACCACACTTCACGATCCTCGAGC
>JAVXCD010000019.1:0-17087 GCA_036659655.1 Alistipes sp. | reverse complement strand
GGAAATGTGTTTCCAGTGTACTTTGCGACCTCTCGACAAGCTCGAGGATCGTGAACCGAGACCTTGCGACCTCTCGATAGGCTCGAGGATCGTGTAGCTTGTCAGCTCTTCGGAACACTCTTTTCTTAAAAACGCACTCAATAGACGCAGGAAAATGTGTATATTTGCAAATTATATTGATTACTATGCTTGAAAAATTAGCCAAACAGACGGCCGTTTACGGCATCAGCACCATTGTCGTACGGTTTCTGAACTATTTGCTCACGCCCTACTATACCCGAATTTTCGGTACTGAAACCTACGGCATTGTAGTCGATATCTACGCCCTCATTCCTCTGGCACTTACGTTGCTAACTATGGGCATGGAGTCGAGTTACTTCCGCTTTTCGGCCAAAGCCGAGGCGGCAGGCGGCGATGTGCAAGCAGCTAAACGAACTCTCTTTGCTACTACGTGGGGCATTACGGCGCTGGCTGCGACGCTCTTTTTGGTTGTGGTGCTGCTGTTTCGCGACGGGCTATCCGCGGCTATGGGCGAGATCTATGTAGCGAATCCTCAATATATTATCTGGGTAGCACTGATCATCTTGTTTGATGTGTGGGCGTGCATCCCCTTCTCGCGGCTGCGTGAGCAGGGGCGTGCGATGACCTTCGTCAAGTTGAAAATGCTCAACGTGGGGTTGAATGTCACCTTGGCGGTGGCCTTTGGCTGCGCGGGGCTCTACGCTACCGATTTCGGTGTGGGTTGGGTCTTCGTTGCCAACTTCATTGCAAGTGTGGTGATTTTCTTGGCGATTCTTGCTACGACCAATCGCGTGTTCCCGAAGATCAATTGGGTGTTGCTGTCTGCCATTTTTGTCTACTCGTTGCCATTGCTTGTGAGCGGAGTGACGGGTACGGCCAATGAATTTCTCGACCGCCAGTTGATCAAATATTTAGTTCCAGAAGGGGCTATGGATCAGCTTGGTATCTACGGTGCGATCACCAAGATTGCCGTGGTGATGATGCTCTTCTATCAGATGTATCGCTTGGCTGCCGAGCCGTTCTTCCTGTCGAATTTCAAGAAATCGGACTTTGTGCAGATGAATGCTGCCGCCATGAAGTACTACATCATGGTGTCGATGGTGATCTTTCTGGGCATTGCTCTATTTCGCGATCTCTTTGCGTTGATCGTGGGGGGTGACTTCCGCCAAGGCATCTATATCCTACCTGTGATACTGGGGGCTAATGTGCTGACAGGTGTCTGGTTGAACCTCTCATTTTGGTACAAACGCGAGGAACGCACCTCGTTGGCGATCGTAGTCACGGGGGCGGGTTTGGTGGCGATCCTCGGCTTCGGCATCTACCTGATTCCGCTGTGGGGCTATTTTGGTGCTGCGTGGGCGCGCTTGGCTGCCGAGACGGTCATGGTGGGTGTGAGCTTGTGGCTCAACCGTCATTTCTACCCAACGCCTTACGATTGGCGGCGCATTTCGGAATATGTGGTGGTGGCACTTTTTGTCTTTTTTGCGACGGAGTTGTTGGCCGACTGTTTCGACAATAAATTGTTACAGTATACGTTTAATATAGTGATGTTTGCAGGATATGTGGTTTATGTTGTCCGTCGCGAGAAAATAGACTTGCGCCAGATGTTCCGCGCCATTACACACAGAGGATAAAACCATGCGATTTGCCGATATTATAGGACAGGAAGAGCTGAAACAACAACTTGCACGCGGTGTCGATGCAGGGCGGATCAGCCACGCCCAACTTTTTACGGGTATTTCGGGTGCCGGTGTGTTGCCCTTGGCGGTGGCCTATATCCAATACCTCAACTGCTCGCACCGTCACGACGGTGATTCTTGTGGGGAGTGTCCCAACTGCAAGCAGATTGCGGCCTTGGCACATCCCGATCTTCATTTTGTTTTTCCGGTGAACAAACAGGGCAAGAAAACCGGTGAGGTGATGCGTAGTGACGAATTTATGCCGAAGTTCCGTGCCGCATTCGCCGAGACCGGCGGTTATTTTTCGGCACAGGATTGGTATGACCGGCTGGATCTGGGGCGCACGCTGAAGGGTGCGATCTCGGCACGGGAAGCGGATGAGATCATTCGTAAATTGTCGTTCAAGAGTTTCGAGGCAGAGTATAAGAGTATGATTATCTGGTTGCCGGAGACCATGACCGAGGAGGCCTCCAACAAGATCCTGAAGATTTTGGAGGAGCCGTGGGAGAAGACTTTGTTTATTTTGATCTCCGAGCAGCCGGATCGCTTGTTGACCACCATCATTTCCCGCACACAGGAGGTCTGCGTACCCCGTCTGTCCCCGGAGGTGTTGGAGCGCATCGCCTTGGAGCGGGGTGCATCCGATGGGCAGCAAGCACGCAGTACGGCACGGTTGGCAAGTGGGGATCTGTTGGAGCTGCAACACCTCTTGGCGGGTGAGAGTGATGCCATGCGCAAAGATAATTTTGATCTTTTCTGTGGCTTGATGCGCTTGAGTTACAACGACAAACACTTGGAGTTAGTCGCATGGGCCGAGGAGGCCGCGCAACTTTCAAGAGAGCAGCAACGTAGTTTTCTGCGGGATGCCGCACGCTTGTTGCGTGAAAGTTATATGCTCCACGCGGGCATAGGTGAAATTGGTTATTTGTGGGGTGCCGAATTGGCTTTTTGTACTAACTTCGCCCCTTATATCGGTTCGCAGAACATTGAACCACTGATTGCCGAGATTGAAGCGGCTGTGGCACAAATATCGCAGAATGGCAATCCGACCATCGTGTTCACCCATTTTGCGCTGAGTGTGAGTAAAATGATAAAGAAAGTATAAATAATATGGCGAGAGTAGTGATTCTGACAGGAGGAAATATCGGCGATGTGAAGACGCGCCTTCAACATGCGCAACAACTTCTCAATGAGCGTGTGGGGGCTGTTTTGCGCTGCTCGCATCGCTACGAAAGTGAGCCGTGGGGTTTTGCGGCCGGGGATCCGGATCGGTTTTCGAATCAGGTGCTGGAGCTCTCCACCGACCTATCACCCGAAGAGGTGCTGAATGCCGTGCTCCGCATCGAGGATGAGTTGGGGCGTGATCGCACGACGGAGCAGGCCATGAAAGCAAGTTCGGGAGAGCGATATACCTCCCGCAAAATAGATATAGACATTCTTTTCTACGACGACCGGGTGATCTCCTCCGAGCGGCTCACCATTCCGCATCCGCATATTGGCGAGCGGGAATTTGTGCTGGAGCCGCTGTGTGAGATCATGCGCTCGCGTCGCCACCCCGTCACGGGTAAGAGCCTCAGTGAGATGTGGGCGGAGTTGAAAATAACAAAAGTAAGCGTATGCGGTGGAGATTGTTAATTGCCGGTTGTTTAGCTGTGCTATTTACAGGCTGTTTCAAAGAGGTCTCGTTTGAGACCACCTATGTTCTCAAACCCTCTCTTCAGGTGGCTTCGGGTGCCCCCGTGACCTCGCTTTCGGGCGTGAAGGCCTATGCTTTCGGGGTGGACACGGTGACTTGGACGGTGGCCTCGTATGCGGATGCATTGGCGGGAGTACTCACGAAGAAAGGGAGCGCTTCGGAGAAATTAGACACGCCGCTTGCGACGGCCGAGCCCTATGGCGTGGTTGACACAATTCCCAATTCGGTTAATTGGCTGAAGATGCCGCTTGAGGCCCCCGTCATTACGGTGGTGGTGGTGGATGAGGTGCATAAACTCTACGGCTATTGTCAGCACGAGATGGGAGAGAATCTGCCCCTGCTTTATGTTTCGATTGTCTTCATGCCATGGAAAGAGACAAAACTTTATGTGTCCGGTCCGTGGCGCATGGTGAACGAATTTTATGTACAAAAGTCGTCGATGTATGTGCTTGAACCACAAGTGCAAACTGCGGACGGGGCTGCGGTGGAGAGTCTTGCGGGAGTGAAATCCTATGCTTTCAATGTCGATTCTACCACGTGGCGCGTTGCCTCCTATGCGGATGCGCTGGCGGGTGTGTTGACCAAGAAGAGTTCGGCCACCACCAAACACGCTAAGCCCGTGGCAACGGGTGTCCCCTATGCACCGGCAGTTGCCGTGCCCGGATCGGACAACTGGTTGCAGATGAAGGTCGATGACTACGCCTCGGTGATGGTTGTGGCTGTCGATCCGACCCACAAACTGTTTGGCTACACCCAGCAAACCGTTGTCAAACTCGAACCGGAGCAGCATGCTCCGCTGCTGTTCCAGCCGTGGCAGGCCAAAGGCTCGTATGAGAGTGGGAAATGGCGTATTGTGAATGAATTTTTTGTGAAGGAGCAGCCTTCCAAATCAACAAAATAAGAGATGAATATCACGAAACGAAATACGATGCGTGTGTTGCGGACGACCGTTTTGCTGCTTTTTGTGGTGACGTGTATGAGCCGCTGTGCGCGTATGCTGACTCCTACCGGCGGGCCGGTGGATTCGCTGCCACCGGTGGTGGTTTCGGCTCTTCCGAGCAATATGTCCACCCACATGAAGGAGCGCAAGATTTACATTGAGTTCGACGAATATATCCAACTCAAAGATCAGCAGAAAGAGTTTTTCACCTCTCCGCAGATGAAGAAAAAACCGCAACTCTCCCTGCGTGGCAAGGGGCTGTTGATCCAGATCAAAGACACCCTTCGCGACAACACGACCTACGCGCTGAACTTTGGAAGTGCCGTTCGCGACAACAACGAGGGCAATCCGCTGAACTCGCTACGCTATGTCTTTTCCACGGGGGATGCGATTGATTCGATCATCTGTTCGGGCTATACCGCCGATAGTTACAAGGCGGATTCGGTGAGCAAGAGTTTTCTCTATTTCTTTCCGGCCGACTCGGTGCAGGAGGTGGTCAAATACGACTCGACACTCTTCAAATACAAACCGGCCGTGATTGCCCGTGCCGAGAATAACGGTGTCTTCATTGCTCAGAACCTCAAGCCCATACCCTATCGTATCTATGCTATTCAGGATCGTAACGACAACCAGATGTATGATCCCGCTGTGGATCAGGTCGGCTTCATCGAGGGTCCGCGCAACCCACTCGAACTACCCGATTTTGCCATGTGGTACGACTCGATCCGCAAATGTGTCACGGCCGATCCGCAACTCTATTTCCGGATGTTTACCGACATCACCTTTCGTCGTCAACTCTTACAGGACCACACCAGACCTTTGCAACACAAGGCGATGCTTTTTTTCGGCGGTGCCTATCCGAAGATCGAACGGCTTGTTTTTGACAGCATTCCTGCCGACAAGGTGATCGTTGAGCCGATAACCATGAGCAAGGACACACTCGCAGTGTGGTTTAATATGCCAAGTGCCCAACTCCCCGACACCATCAAGGGGCAGATCATCTATCTCAAGCACGACTCGCTCAATGTGCTGCGCCCCGACACCGTCCGCCTGAAACTCCCTTGGCGGAAGATCGAAACAAAGAATCAGGAGCGGGAACGTATGAAGTTAGAAAAGGCTCGCAAGAAAGCAGAGGCGGCCGGAGAGCCGTGGATAGAGCCTAAAACACCCAGTTTATTTGCGTATAAGATGTCGCTGACGGGTGAGATCAATCCGGAGCAAAGCCTGCAAATCAACTTCGATTACCCGCTTGTTAAAATGGATTCTGCGGCGATGTTGCTGACCCTGACCAAAGAAGATAAAACAATTTCGGATCTCCCCGTGCGGTTTGTGCGGGACACCGCGGGGCTGCACCGATGGCATATTAAGGCTCCATGGAAGGCGTTCGGGCAATATACCCTCACCATTCCCTCCGGAGCACTGACCGATGTGGCAGGCTTCACCAACGACTCGATTGTGGGCAAATACACCTTGATGGATCCCGAAAAATGTGCCACCGTTACCATCAAGGTTACGGACAAGGGCAATGACTGGAAATACATTATTCAACTGCTTGATGGCAATGGTGCTATCCAGCAGGAGCGACGTGATGTGGTGGGGGGTACTTGCAAATTTAACTACGTTCCTGCGGGCGAGATTAAATTCCGCCTCATCGAGGATCGAAATGGCAATGGCAAGTGGGATTCGGGCAGTCTGGTGGCAATGCAGGAGCCGGAGCGTGCCGAAGTCTACTCCGATGCCGAGGGCAAAGATGTTTTTGCTACCAAGGCCAATTGGGAATTTGAGGTGACGATGGACATGAATCAAATATTTGCCCCGGTGACCATGGAATCACTTACAAAGTTACTCGATGCCCGTGAGGCACAGCGACTGCAACGTGAAATCGAGCAGAAGTTGAAAGACAAAAAGGCCGGCAAGAAGAATAAACGGGATGAAAATAACAACAACGATTCAAACATGAATAACAACATGAATTCGACGGGTAATATGTTTAATTCGGGCGGTGCCGGTGGCCGTCGGCAACAGTCAGTAGGCTTATGATGAAGTTGAAATGGATCCTATTCGTTTGTGTGGTGATCGCTTGCAGCCACACGGCTTCGGCGCAACACACCTTTGGCGTGACAATGGGCTACGGCATGGGCAGTGCGAGCTTCGAGCCTAAGCAGGAGGGCAAATCGGTCTGGGGTTTGAGCAGCGGCGTGTCGTGGCGGTACTATACCGCCCAGCGCTTTGTCGGGAGTTTCGGTATTGATTTGGAGCTGTTGCAACAAGGCTTTTCCTATGCGCCCTATGCCTCGACCACCGAGAATCCGGCCGATTACCTGTACTACACCCGCAAACAAAGCACCCTGATCCTGCCCATCGTTTGGCAACCGCATGTTTACCTGTTTAAAAATAGGTTACGTGTATTTATTGAGGCTGCGGCCACCTTCTCCTATAACTTGGGATCCACCTACACCAATGAAGTGGCAAAGGCGGCCGGCAAGGAGGATTGGGAAGGCGACTACGAGTTCAAAATGGCGCGTGATAACCGCTGGGGTTACGGCCTTGCCGGCGGAGCCGGTTTCGCGGTGCTGATCCATCGGTTTGAGGTGCAGTTCCGTGCTCGTTATTACTTCGGCTTCGGCGATTTGCTGCGCAATCGGAACAAATACGCCGATAATAAAATCGACGGGTCGGAAAATCCGTTCTGGGCCACTCCGCTGCGCTCTCCACTGAACAACATCAACTTCAGTGTGGGTGTTAGTTACCGGTTCAACAAAAAAGGCTTTGACGAATGGACGGCACCCCGCAAGAAGCGCGACAAAGCCAACAAAACATTTGACTATAAAGAAGGTACAAAAGGTACAAAATAAAATCATATAACAGCATCATACTATGGAGACAACACGGCAGCAAAAAATAGCGAAACAGATCCAAAAGGACATCGCTGATATTTTCCAAAAAGAGGGGGCGGAGATCGTTCGCGGCGTTATGATCACGGTGACCGCTGTACGAGTCTCTCCCGATTTTAGTTATGCGAAGATCTACCTCAGTATTTTCCCCTTCGAAAAGAGTGCCGCTGTCATGGAGACAATCGGGAAAATTAACTGGTTGTTGCGCAAGGAGCTGGGTCGTCGTATTAAAAACCAGATAAAGACCATTCCCGAAATTGCATTCTTCCTCGACGATTCCCTCGAATACATCGACAACATCGAACGAGTGATGAGCAACGATCCGAGCACTCACAATTCACAGGATTGATGAACTCGTTGTGAGCCGCTTCATTTTTTGAATAACATCGATTTTTTTCGTAAAACCCGAAGTTTTCGCAGTGCGATTGTGCCATTCGGGTCGCTGAAAAGTTCAAACCATCATTCGCATAAATAATTATGTTGTCGCAACTGTTTGCACGTCGCTACTTGTTCTCGCCCAAATCCCACTCGGTGATCAATCTCATATCGGGTTTGAGCGTTGTTTCTGTTGCGATGCCTGTTGCGGCGATGATCATCCTGCTCTCTGTTTTCAATGGGTTTGAGACATTGGTCAAATCCATGTGTTCGGCCTTTGATGCCGACCTCACCATCTCGGTACGACAGGGGCAGACGTTCGATCCGGCGGCTCTCGATACGATGGCGTTACGACGTGTTGCGGGGGTTGAAGCCCTCTCATTCGTCTTGGAGCAGAGCGCGTTGCTCGAACATCGTGATCGGCAGGCCACCACCCTTGTGCGGGGTGTAGATGATGCCTATGCGGAGGTCTTCCCAATCGCCGAAACGGTGCTTTCCGGAGACTATCAGGTGCGACTGGGTGATCTGGATCGACTGGTGCTGGGGCAGGCGATGGCTTACAGGTTGGGGATACACTCGTTGGCCGACGGCGATGTGTCGATCTATGCCCTGCGACGCAGTGGCTTTTCGTCGCTGTTGCCGCTGGATAGTTACTCGAAGCGTACGCTGGAAACCGCGGGGGTCTTCACGTTGGATCTCGATACGGAGCAGACCTACGCACTCACCTCGTTGCGGCTGACACAGGAGTTGTTCTCCTACCCGAACCGGGTCTCGTTGCTGGTGTTGCGGCTGACCGATCCGGCTACGGCTGCGGCTGTCAAGCAGCTGGTGGAGCCGATAGTGGGCGATGGGTTCAAGGTGCAGACCCGCTACGAGATGAAATCCACCTTCTACAACATCATGACCTACGAGAAGTGGGGCATTTTTCTGATCTCGTTGCTGGTGCTCATCATCGCCTCATTCTCCATTGTGGGTTCGTTGGCGATGCTCATCATCGAAAAACGGCGCGACATCCACATCTTGCGGGCGATGGGTGCCGACACGCGGCTCATCCGCTCGATCTTCCGAGGGGAGGGACTCCTCATTAGTGCCATGGGGGCAACGATGGGTGTGGTGCTGGGTGTGGGGGCGAGCCTGCTGCAACAACATTTCGGCATCATTGAGATTCCGGCAGAGACCTTTCTGCTGAAAAGTTACCCGGTGGAGTTCCGACTGACGGATCTGCTGGTTGTCTTGGCGGCATTTACCGTGGTGACAACGCTTATCTCCCGGCTGACCGTCCAAAGTATGATAAAACAAAAGTAATGCAACGACTCTCCGACCGTTCTTTCTGCGGAGAGAGAACAGGAACAAAAATAGTTCTCAAAATTCTTAGGAACGAGCGCAAACAAGCTTGCTTGATTTGCCGAGAGACGACAGAATTTATGTAAATAACTTTGGTAACAAATGCAAACAGTTTCTTAATTCGCATGAAAAGTAAAATATGAAACGATTTTTCACTACTCTTACGTTGGCTACGCTGCTGTTGCTCACTGCGGCCTGTTCTCGTCAGCGGATCATCTCCGACGACGATCTGGCCATGATTTTCCGGGATGCCTTCCTTGCTAATGCTTATGTCTCGACGCAAAATGTGGCCGTGGACTCGCTGAATATCTACGAGCCGATTTTCGCAAATTACGGTTACACGTCCGACGATGTGCAATACACCATCGGCAACTTCTCGAAGCGCAAAAGTGCCCGCTTGGGTGACATTGTGGAGCGTGCGATCAAGATGCTCGAAACAGAGGGCGCCTATTACGACAAGCAGATTGCGGTGCTGGACACGATCAACAATGTCGCCGGCCGAGCCTTTACGCGCACGGTGCGCGCCGATTCGCTGATTCGGGTGCGAAATTTGAAGGATACCACACGTCTTCACATCGTGCTGGATAAACTTCGGGTGGGCGAATACAATGTCCATCTGAGTTATCTGGTTGATTCTCTGGACCGCAACAACCGACTTACGGCCGCCATGTGGCTGGAGCGTGCCGATCATTCACGCATGCTGCTCTACAATTTTACCCTGCTGCGCAACCGGGAGGAGACCTTCACTCGCAAAATGGCGGTCGACACCTCGGCGCGCCGGCTGGTGATAGACCTCATTAATTTCGATCAGAAGCCGCGGCAACCCTCTATCACCGTGCGTAATTTTGCGATCACCTACACCCCGCCGTCTCAAATTGCCGTCGATAGCTTGTATCTCAAACAATTAGATATTAGAATCTTTGCCGATGAGTTCTTCCGCGCCGCTCAGAAAGATAGCCTCTAACTACCTTTGGTCGCACGGGGAGTTTCTCCCTCATCCGCTCGTTGAGATGGATGCCGATGGGCGTGTGATCTCTGTGAGTACCTGCGAGGGGGTGGATAGTCGCGAGGGAGTGGAGTTTTATGCGGGGATTCTTCTGCCTGCCTTTGTCAATGTGCATTGCCACCTCGAACTCTCCTACCTGAAGGGTGCGATCCCTGAAGGAACGGGTTTTGCCGGCTTTGCGCGGGCAATGGGGGAGGTGCGCGGGCAATTCAGCGAGGACGAGCGGAGGCAGACAATGCTTGCGGCCGATGCGAAGATGTGGCACGAGGGCATCGGAGGGGTGGGGGACATCGCCAACGGAAACACCTCCTTCGCGGTCAAAGCCCAGAGTAAGATCGACTACCACACCTTTGTTGAGGTGTTCGGTCTGCGTAACAATGCCCTTGCTGCACAGCGTGAATTGCTTTGTTTTCCCCACACCTCTCTCACCCCCCACTCAATTTACTCTGTGCAGGATGCACCGTTTCGTGCCATCTGTGCCGAGGGAACCGAGCCGCTGTCGATCCATTTCATGGAGTCGCCGGCTGAGGGTGAGTTGTTTCTGCGTCGGGGCGAGTTGTGGAGTTGGTATCGGAAAGTAGGTTTTGAATGTGATTTCCTCACCTACGGATCACCCGCAGAGCGTATTGTGAAGTCTGTTCCGCGCAACAGAAGTGTGATCTTGGTTCACAACTGCTGTGTCACGCAATGCGACATCGATCGCATTATGAATCATTTCACCGCCCCGGTCTATTGGTGTCTGTGTCCCGCCTCGAATCACTACATCTCGCGTTTGCAGCCGCCTGTCGAGTTGCTGCGTCACAACCACCTTAATATTTGTCTGGGCACCGATTCGCTGGCTTCAAGCCGGAGTCTGTCGGTGCTTGATCTGTTGCGCCGGCTGCCGCATGTTCCGCTGGCCGAGCGAATCGGATGGGCTACAGATGGAGGCGCAAAAGCTCTTGGAATGAATGAGTTGGGCACTGTGGAAGAAGGTAAGCAATGTGGCCTTTCTGTGCTTTCGGGACTTGATTACTCCACCATGTCATTGACCTCTGGCACGCAGATTCGCCGCCTGCTCTAATTCGAAATTTCGCGGTCTGTTTCCTGTTTGTTTCCAACAAAATATCGTATCTTTGCGGAAGTAGAGAAAGAGGAGAAAAAATGAGTATCATTCGTTTGACGAAAGAGTTTTCCTTCGAGGCGGCGCACGTCTTGGAAGGGTATGACGGAGCCTGTCGTGAGATCCACGGCCATTCGTACCGTCTGTTCGTGACGGTCAAGGGAGAGCCGTCGACCGATGTGCAATGCCCTAAATATGGCATGGTGATGGATTTCGGCGCGTTGAAGCGTGTTGTCAATGAGCAGATCCTTTCGCGCCTCGATCATGCGTTTGTACTGTGTCGGTCGGTACAAAATGATGCGTTGCTTGCCGCACTGAACGGTCGGTTCGAACGCGTGGTGAACGTGGACTACCAACCCACCTGCGAAAATATGCTTGGCGATTTTGCTGCCCGCTTGCAAGCAAATTTACCCACCGCAGTTTCGCTTCACTCCTTGCGCCTGCACGAGACGGCAACCTCGTATGCCGAGTGGTTTGCCGAGGACAATTCTTAGAAACTGTTTCTTAGTCCACGATGATGAAAAAACTCTTTTTAGTCGATGCTTACGCATTGATATTCAAATATTATTACGCTTTTTTAGGCCGTCCGATGCGTAACCGCGACGGCATGAACACCTCTGTGGTGTTTGGCTTCACCAAGTTCCTGCGTGACATTCTCAAACGCGAACATCCCGATCTGCTGGGTGTGGCGTTCGACCCCAAGGGCGGAAGCTTCCGTCGGGAAATCTTCCCCGAATACAAAGCGAACCGCACAGCAACCCCCGAAGATATTTTGCTTTCGATTCCCTATGTGAAGCGGATGCTCGATGCCATGTGCATCCCGGTGCTGGAGGTGGCGGGTTATGAGGCGGACGATGTGATCGGTACACTGTCGCAAAAAGGCGTTGAGGCGGGTTACGAGGTCTTTATGGTTACCCCCGACAAAGATTATGGGCAGCTGGTGCGCGATCACTGCAAGATATACAAGCAAAAAGGTACGGACGGCATCGAGATTGTCGATACGGCCGCCATCAAAGAACGCTACGGCATAGACGATCCGGTGCTGGTGCGTGATATTTTAGCGTTGTGGGGCGATGCGTCCGACAACATTCCGGGAGTTCCCGGCATTGGCGAAAAAGGAGCCTGCAAGTTGGTACAAACGTGGGGTACTGTGGAAAATATTCTCGCTAATGCAGATCAGATTGCGGGAAAACAGGGTGAAAGCCTTGCTGCATGGGGCGATAAACTGCTGTTGGCGAAGCGGCTGACGACGATCTGTATGGAGGTTCCGATCGAGTTTCGTGCAGAAGACCTGACGATGTGTGACCCGCATATAGAGGAGTTGCAGGTGCTGTTTGCCGAGATGGATTTTCGGATGTTTGCCGGTGATCTGGCCAACCGCACCCCTGCCGCACCCCTGTCGGACGTGCCGCAGCAAGCGGCACAAACACAGTTGGCCGAGGTGGCATGGTCCAAGTCCGCGGCGGCGAAAAAAGCCGCTTTGGCTGGGCAGGGCGACCTGTTTGCAGCACCCGAAGAGCCTGTGTCTGTGTCTGTGCCGGATACCGATCTCTTCAGTGTCATGGAACCGACGGTTGCCGACTCCGGTTTGGCAACGGCACAAACCACACCACACACCTATACTCTCGTTGAGAGTGCCGAGGCTTTGCGGCGGGTTGTTGCCGAGGTGGAGCAGTACGAGGAGTTTTGTTTTGACACGGAGACCACCGGTTTTGACATTTTCAACGACCGTATTGTGGGTATGTCGCTTGCTGTGCGCCCGTTTGAAGCGTGGTATATCCCTTTTGATGAATTATCGACGGCCGAATATGCCGCGATTGTGCGTCCGCTCTTTGCGAACGAGAAGATTGCCAAGATCGGTCAGAACATCAAGTTTGACCTGATGGTGCTGCGACGCATCGGCATCGAGATCGTCGGACGGAAATATGACACGATGATCCTCCATTACCTGCTCGATCCGGAGTCGCGCCACAACATGAATGCGCTTTCACAGAAATATTTGAACTATCAGCCTATCGAAATAGAATCACTCATCGGCAAGGGTGCGCGCCAACTCACCATGGACATGGTCTCCATGCCTCGCGTGGTGGAGTATGCCGCCGAAGATGCCGATGTCACGCTGCGCCTGAAGCAGGTGCTTTATCCGCTTGTCGAGCAGGTTGGCCTGCAACATCTGTACACCGAAATAGAGGAGCCGATGATTGCTGTGCTGGCTGAGATTGAGATGGCGGGTGTGCGCATTGATTCGGGTGCGTTAGCCGAATATGCGGTGGAGCTGAATCGAAAACTGGCCGCGCTGGAGTTCGAAATCCGCGAAACGGCGGGTGATCCGGTACTCAACATCAACTCGCCGCGACAACTGGGCGAGGTGCTTTTTGCTAAGATGCGGATCGCCGACAAACCCAAGATGACCAAGACCAAGCAGTTTTGCACGGACGAAGACTATTTGCAGACCTTTGCGCACAAACACAAAATTGTCGATTTGATTCTCGAATATCGCGGGGTTAAAAAGTTGTTATCCACCTATGTCGAAGCACTGCCGTTGCTGGTGAATCGTACAACAGGACGCATTCACACCTCTTATAATCAGGCCGTAACGGCCACAGGTCGCCTTTCTTCCACCAATCCGAATTTGCAGAATATTCCGGTGCGGGACGAGTTGGGGCGACCCATTCGTCGTGCATTTATCCCCTCGGACGAGGAGCACTTGCTGCTGTCGGCCGATTATAGTCAGGTCGAATTGCGGCTGATGGCTCACTTGAGTGGGGATGAGTCGCTGATTGCGGCTTTTGCCCACGGAGAGGATATTCATGCGGCCACGGCGGCCAAACTTTTTGGCAAAGAACTCTCCGAGGTGACCAATGACGAGCGGCGGAAGGCTAAAACGGCCAATTTTGGCATCATCTACGGCATCTCTCCTTTTGGCTTAAGTCAGCGGCTGGAGATTCCGCGTGGCGAGGCCAAGGCGATTATTGAGGGCTATTTTGCCTCTTATCCCAAGGTCAAAGAGTACATGGAAACCATTGTGGCGAAGGCGCGCGAGGAGGGCTTTGTCTCGACCATTTTCGGCCGTCGCCGTTACCTCAACGACATCGCCTCGCACAACGCCGTAGCACGCGGTTTGGCGGAGCGTAACGCCATCAATGCCCCCATACAAGGTTCTGCGGCCGACATCATGAAGATCGCTATGATTCATGTGAGTCGTCGTTTTCAAACGGAGGGTATTCGCTCGCGGGTGATCTTGCAGGTGCACGACGAATTGGTGATTGACATGTTGCGGTCGGAGCAGGAGCGTGTGGCGGCCATCGTCACGGAAAGTATGGAGTCGGCGGCAGCACTCAAGGTGAAACTGTCGGTGGACTATGGCGTTGGAAACAATTGGCTGGCAGCACATTAATAGACTGTTTTTAAATTTATTAACCGCATTTTTTTACCCTTTCCGGTCCCTTTTCCGGTCGTTTCTCGCTCCAGAGGAGTGGCTTTGCAACATCCAAACCAGTCGAAAAGGACGAGATTAATAAATTTTAAACAGCTTCTAAATCCCTGTGGATTTTTTACCAAAAATCCGAATACTTGTAGTATCTTTGCTATCACAGAGAATGTATATTAACATACAAAGCCGATGAATTGTTACGATAATTTTTCACGCGAAGACCTTATCAAGAGAATCGAAGAGTTAGAGGCTGACAAAGAGCATCGTATAAGCTCAAATTCGGAACTTGCCGAGGGTAAGTACCGAATGAAATATGCGTCTAAAATTTTGGATTCATTGCCGGATATGATCTCCATCATGACGGCCGATGGTGCCGTGGTCGATGTTGTCTCTTCGGAGGAGGTGAACCACACAGGAATGTCCGCAGAAAAATTGCGCGGTCGCAAGGTGGATACCATCCTTGTGGGGCAGTCTGCTGTGAATCTAAAAAAAAATCTGGATACGGTGTTTTCTACGGGTCGCGGATCTACGGCTCATCACGACATCACCCTGAATGGTTATACGCGTCACTACGAGAATCGTATTTTCCCGCTTGATAAAAAGTATGCCCTCTGTGTTTGCCGCGACATCACCGAAGCCAAGGAGGCTGAGCACGAACTTGAAACGGTAAAATACGCGCTCAACAACGTTGAGGAGGAGATCTATGCCTGCAAATTGGACGGCACAATGCTCTATGCCAACGAGCAGTTTCGTGTGCGGCATAGCATTACCGATAAGATCACCAACTATAGAATGTATGAGTTCTGGTTTCCTGCGGGAACCCCCAAGTTGTGGGCGGAACGCTTGTCGAAGATCCGCCGCGACAAAGGTACGCACAAGTATACGGTTCACGAAAAAAATAAGAGGGGACGAATCATCTCGTGGGATGTGGTGGCCTATCTGATCTGTGATTACTTCACCGGCAAAGAGATTATCTGGTTTTTCGCCCGAGATGTGACCATGCGACTGGCCAGTGAAAGCAAGGCAAATGAGATGAATCTGATTCTCAACAGCATCCTCAACAACATCCCCATCTACCTCTATGTGAAAGATCCGAGCAACGAGTTCCGCTATCTTTATTGGAACAAGGCCTTCGAGGAGTATTCGCACATCCCTGCCTCAAAAGCCATCGGACATACCGACTACGAGATTTTCCCTAATCCACTGGATGCCGAGCGTTTTCGTCAGGATGACCTGAAGTTGTTGCAAAAAGAGAGCAGGTTGTCGATTTTCGAGCAGTATGTTACCTTGACGGGAGAGACGCGTTACGTCAGCACCTCCAAAATCCTTGTGCCGATCGAAAATCGGCTGCCGCTCATCATCGGGGTGTCGTGGGACATCACCGAGCAGAAGACTACTGAGCGGGAGATTGTCGATGCACGCATCAAGGCGGAGGAGTCGGATCGGTTGAAATCGGCTTTTTTGGCCAACATGAGCCACGAGATTCGCACGCCGTTGAATGCTATTGTCGGTTTTTCCAAATTGATTAGCGAGGCGGAAACAGAGGAGGACAAAGCGCAATTCGCTGACATTGTTGATGCTAATTCCGAATTGCTGTTGCAACTCATTAACGATATTCTCGACATCTCCAAGATTGAGGCCGGCACACTTGAGTTCAAGTATAAAATGATGAATATCAATGAGTTGCTTCGTGCTGAATGGGAAGTGCACCGTGTGAGAACGCATGCGGGTGTGGCCCTTATTTTTGACGAGAAAATCGAGAATGTGGAATTTGTGTGTGATCAGAATCGATTGTCGCAGGTTCTGACAAATCTGATCAGTAATGCAATCAAATTCACCACGAAAGGCGAGATCCGTTTCGGATTTGAACTGGACGAAAGCCAAATCACATTTTATGTGAAAGATACAGGTTCCGGAATTCCGGACGCCAAGTTACATGCTATTTTCGAGCGGTTCATCAAACTCAACGACTTCGCCGCCGGCACGGGGCTGGGTCTCTCCATTTCGAAGATGATTGTCGAGAAATTTGGCGGACAGATTTGGGTCGACTCGCATGTGGGCGAGGGGACATCCTTTTTCTTTTCGGTTCCCTACCGTCGAAGTGAACGACTGGAGACCGCCGTGCAAATCCAGCCGGCACAGGTTGATGTAGTTTCGAATGAGCGACAAACCATTCTCATTGCGGAAGACATAGAGAGTGATTATTTGCTGGTGGAGGCGTTGATAAATAACCGTTTTCGGGTGATACGCGCCAACGACGGACAGGAGGCGATGGATCTGTTTGTGGGTGTGAAGCCGGATCTGGTGCTGATGAACATGAAGTTACCCGTGGTGGATGGATACGAAGCCACGCGAACCATTCGCCATCTTTCGCCGAGTGTTCCCATCATCGCCATGTCGGTATTTACTTTCGGATCGGATCTGGATAATGCCTTCAATGCCGGGTGCAACGACTATGTTATCAAGCCTTTGTCTCAATTTGCCCTGAATAAAAAGTTGGATGCCTATTTGACCAAGTCCGATGAATAAGAAACTGTTTTAAATTTATTCATCTCGTTCTTTTCGGCTCTTTTCGCCCCCGGTTTCGCCCTATAAAT
>JAVXCD010000018.1:0-17423 GCA_036659655.1 Alistipes sp. | reverse complement strand
GGCTCGAGGATCGAAAACTGTGTTCTTTGCGACCTCTCGACAGGCTCGAGGAGCGGGAATTATTCTGTCATTCTAAGCAATGCGAAGTATCTGATTAATAGAGCTGTAACTGCTACTCAAGACGAGACACCGAGTCTGTTGGCGGGTGGAATCGTTACGGATGTGCGAGGCTCATGGCGTGATGGAAACCGTCGGTTTTCTCCCAGTCTCCACGGGTGAAGTCGGGAATGGCAACCGGCATTCCTTTGTGCCGCACCGAGGTCTCACTCAGTTCGCCGATGCACGACCATTCGGCGGCATCATACACATCCTCATCCAGCGGCAGACCGTTGTGCAGGCAGTAGATTAGTCGATAGTCCATGATAAAGTCCATCCCCCCGTGTCCACCGACTTTGCGGGCAATTTCGCCGATCTGCTTGGTGATGGGGTGCTCGTAGAGGGTGAGCACCGAATCCAACTGCTCCGGTGATAGGGCTGCGTGTGCATTGGGCTCGAAAGCCAAGCTCTGCACGGGATATTTTTGAGCAAAGCCCTTTGTGCCGGAGATCAGGTGATGACGGTTGTAGGGGCGTGGTGAGGTGATGTCGTGCTGAATCAGGATGGTTCGGCCCTTGTGTGTGCGGATGATGGTGGTGTTCATGTCTCCCAAGGCGTAGGGTGTTTTTGCCAATTCGGAATCCTTCCCGAACTTTTGTGTGGCATATTCCGTCATGCCGAATTGATCCGATGACACCGAAACCAGATAGTCCATTTTGTCGCCACGGTGAATATTGAGAATCTGGCTTACGGGACCCAGTCCGTGTGTGGCGTAGGGATTTCCTGTGTGGTCGGTGTTGTATTTCAGCCGCCACATATCCACATATCCGTTTTCTTGGTTGAACTGCAATGAACGAAGGTCGTGAATATAGGCTCCTTCCGCATGAACGAGTGTCCCGAACAGCCCTTTTTGAGCCATGTTGAGTGTCGCCATCTCGAAGAAATCGTAGCAACAATTCTCCAGCATCATGCAATGGCGCTGCGTGCGTTCGGCCATATCCACCAATTGCCAGCACTCCTCGATTGATGTGGCGGCCGGCACCTCCACCGCTGCGTGGTGGCCATGCTCCATGGCACACAGCGCAATGGGTACGTGCATCTCCCAGTCGGTGCAGATGTAAACCAAATCAAGGTCGGCATCCTCGCACAGTTGTTTGTAACCCTCCTCACCCGTATATACAGCCGGTTCGGGGAGGTTGTGTTCTGCCAGAAAAGTTTTCACCTTTTCCACATTGGCGGTCTCTTTGTCACAGATGGCTGCTATCTCCACCCCCTCAAGGTAGGTGTAGCGGCGCACAGCCTCGCTGCCGCGCATTCCCAGCCCCACAAACCCCACTCTAACCACAGGAATAGGATCTACCGCAAGGCGTAAAACCGACTGTTGACCCTTCGCCCTTGCGGGTTCGTTGAAGACAATCATGCCGTCTTGAATTTTGTAATCGTTTTTCGATGAGGAGCACCCCCCGATCGACAAAAGCCCAAAAAGGACGAGTGAAAATAGAATTATTTTTTTCATTTGGATTGGGATTAATCGGTTTCTTATACAAATGTAAATAAAAGATTTGAAATATTGGATGCTTTGACTACTTTTGCACTCATAAAATCTCAAAATCATGTTTCGTAAACTGGCTGCGGTTATCATCTCGGTTATGCTGCTTTCGACAGGCTGGCTCGGATTAACGGGTCTTCCGTTGTTGGCAGCTTTTCTGCCACTGCTGTGGATCAGCCACTCTTACGATGCTTCGCGCCGCTCTTGGTGGTGCGTTTTTGGGTGGGCTGCGCTCACATTTGTGTTGTGGAATGCGGTGACTATCTGGTGGATCTGGAATGCAACCAAAGTGGGTCCCTTCGCGGCAATATTGGCCTCGACCACCCTGAATATGATTGCCTTTATGCTCTTTCATACCGTTTCGAAAAAAGCTCATAAAGCATTGGCGTACACCATGTTGGTTGCGGCGTGGATTGCGACTGAATATTGGTACACGGTGGGTGAATTTTCGTGGCCGTGGCTGGTGTTGGGCAACGGATTTTCGCACGACATCCGCTTGGTGCAGTGGTACGAATACACGGGGGTCTTTGGCGGCTCGCTGTGGGTGCTGCTCTGCAACATCACCCTATTTGAGGCTATTCTCTCGCGCCGTGTGGCAAAACTGGGCGTGGCGGTTGGTGTGATCGTGCTTCCGATGATCCTCTCTGCGGTTATGTATGTCCGATTCGTTGAGCCGACACAAACAACGAAAGTCTCAATTATACAGCCCAATATCGACTGCTACGACAAATTTGCTGCCGGCACCTCCCTTGATCAGGAGGAAAATCTCTACGCGTTGGCCGCACAAGCACCTGCCGACGTGAATTTTATCGTCATGCCGGAGACTGCGATCCCCGGTTATTACTGGGAGAGTTCGCTCGCCGTCGCGCCTCCCGTCTTGCGCTTCCAAAGTCTGTTGCAACAAAAATATCCGCAGGCAATGCTTGTCACGGGAGCCAATACCCTGAAATATTATCCTGCCGGTGCACAGACAACTACCGCACGTCGCGAAGAGAACTACTACAAAGATATTTTCAATACCTCGCTGGGACTCACGGCACAGGGCGAAATCACCCTCCACCACAAAGGTCGTTTGGTGATCGGAGCCGAGAAAACACCCCTGCCATGGCTCTTCAAGGCGCTCGACTTTCTGGTTATCGATTTGGGGGGCACACTCGGTCAACTTGGTGTCGGCAAGACCGGCACGGCTTTCGACAACAACGGCACCAAAGTCGGAGGGGCGATCTGCTACGAAGGACTTTACGGGGACTTTTACGGTGATTTTGTGCGCCGTGGTGCGAGTGCCATGTTCATTATCTCCAACGACGGTTGGTGGGGCGACACGCCGGGCTACAAACACCTGTTCACCATCTCGCGATTGCGTGCCATCGAGCACCGTCGTGCCATCGCGCGCAGCGCCAACACCGGTCGCTCCGGCTTCATCAATGCCCGCGGAGACATTGGACAGACCCTCGACTGGCAGCAGCGGGGCATCCTTACCGATAATGTGTCACTCTCAGATACAGAGACTGTTTACACGCGCTATGGCGATTACATAGGCCGCATTGCCGAGTATCTGATGCTGCTCTGTGTGCTTTATTATGTGGCCTATCGTGTCAAAAAGAAAAATCATCTTGTAGATTAAAATACCCGATATGAACTACTCTCAAACTCTTGAATTCCTATTCTCATCGTTGCCTGTGTTCGAAGAACAAGGAGCGGTAGCCTATAAGCCGGGGTTGGAGCGCATCACCGCGTTCTGCCGCCAGTTAGGTAATCCTCAGCGTAATTTCTTTACGGTACACGTGGCGGGTACGAATGGTAAGGGTTCTGTGTCTCACATTATTGCGGCTGTACTTCAACAGGCCGGTTATCGCACGGGGCTCTTTACCTCACCGCATTTGCGTGACTTCCGCGAACGCATCAAGGTCGATGGGGAGATGATTCCAAAGCAGAAAGTGGTGAATTTTGTAGACAAGCACCACGATACGATGGTGGAAAACGAACTTTCGTTCTTCGAGATGACGGCGGCTTTGGCCTTCGACTACTTTGCACAAAGCGACGTAGAGGTGGCGGTGATCGAAACCGGTTTGGGTGGGCGACTGGATGCCACAAATCTCATTGTGCCGATTGTCAGTGTCATTACCAACATCGGATTGGAGCATACGGCACTGTTGGGCGACACGCTCCCGAAGATTGCCGCGGAAAAGGCGGGAATCATCAAGAAGAGTATTCCTGTGGTGATTGGTGAGTCCGATCCGGCCTGCAATCCTGTTTTCGAGGAGGTGGCTGCGGCCAATCAGTCGAAACTCGTCTACGCACAAAGTGCTTTTACCTGCCTCAAACAGGTGGCGCAAGGTGCGACACAGCAATTTAAATTACACCGCAACAGAGACGGGCAGGATTTTGACATCACGCTTGATTTGGCAGGTAATTATCAGCGACAGAATGTATTGACCGCAATTTCTGTGTTGGATCTCATGCACCGGGAGACTCCGCTGACCATCAGCCGTCGCGCACTTGCTGACGGCATGTGCAATGTGGCGGCCGTGACTTCGTTGCAGGGCCGTTGGCAGACCATTGGCGATGCCCCGCGAATCATTTGCGACACGGGACACAATGCACACGGTATGGCCTGCGTTGCCGAGCAACTCAAAAGCGAGACTTACAAAACACTTTACTGTGTCATCGGCTTTGTGAAAGACAAAGATTTATCGAAAATATTGCCTCTGTTGCCTGTTGAGGCACATTACATCTTCACACAGGCTCCCACCGAGCGAGCCGTTCCCGCCGGGGAATTGGCACAGACAGCCGCTGCATACGGGCTTAAGGGTGAGGTCGTGGAGGAGGTTGCACAGGCGCTGGCTCGCGCTCAGGAACTCGCCACCCCCGACGATCTGATTTTTGTCGGAGGCAGTACCTATGTTGTTGCGAAGGTGATCTAAGAAGCTGTTTTAAATTTATTAATCTTGTTCTTTTCGGCTCTTTTCGCTCCAGTTTCCGTCCTGTAAATTCTCATTTAGCTCGCTAAAATCGGATTTACAGCACAAAAACAGGAACAAAAATAGCGCTAAAATAACTTCGGCAACAAATTCAAACAGTTTCTAAGAAGCTGTTTCTAAAGAGACTACCGTCGTCGGAACTCCGAGCAGATGATGCCTGTGGCAATGGCGACGTTGAGCGATTCGGAGCCGGCGCGATCGACAGGATAGGAGGGAATGAAGAGTTTGCGAGTGATGTGCTGTGTGCAGGCTGCGGTGATGCCGCGTCCCTCGTTGCCCATGACAATCACACCTGCGGGCGAAAGTGTTGATTTGTAGATGTTCTCACCTTCCAGAAAAGTGCCGTAGATCGGCATTTTTAACCTTGCAGCCTCCGCCAAAAACTGCGTCAGATTTGTGTAATGCACCCGTACCCGTAGGATTGAGCCCATCGTCGCTTGCACTACTTTGGGGTTGAAACAGTCGGCCGTAGCCTCGGAACAGATCACATCTTCCACCCCAAACCAGTCGGCAAGGCGGATGATGGTGCCGATATTTCCCGGATTCTGCACCTCATCGAGGGCAATTACTAATTGATTTACAACCTGTTTTGCCGAGAGTTCGTAATGCGGTATCTCCACCAGAGCCAACGAGTTGTTGGCTGTTTTGAGCAACGATAGCCGCTCCATCTCCTTGGCCGTGACCACTTCGGCCTCCGTGGGCGGAAATATCCCCTCCAAGGCGAAAATTTTGTGTACGCGAAGAGCTGAAGTTCGCAGTTCGGCAATCAGTTTCTCCCCCTCGGCCACAAACAACCCACTCTCTGTGCGGGCTCGCTTATCGGCAAGTGACTTAACAAGTTGAATATCAGATTTTATCATTATCAAAAGCTGTTTTTTCTATGATGAACGTGTGCCCCTCTGTGGCGGGGTGTGTGTCGGGAAACAATGCGCGAGCCTCCTCCACCAGTACCGATTCGTCTTTGTAGCGCGAGGAGTAGTGTCCGATAATCAAACTTTTAGCCCCTGCTTTCCGAGCAGCTTTTGCCGCGTCGGCCGTAGTCGAATGACCTCGATCCTTGGCTGTACGCTGTTCAGCGGCAGCGTAGGTTGCCTCGTGGTACATCAGGTCGACACCTGTGACCAGTGTGGCGGCCTTTGCTGAATAGTTGGTGTCGGAGAGATAGGCGTAGGAGCGCGGCCGGTAGGGAATGTAGGTGAGTTCCTCGTTCGCGAGCACCTCCCCCGAATCGAGGGTTACCGCCTCTCCCCGTTTGGCTGCCGTGATCTGGGCGATCGAAAGCGTGTGTTTGGTGATTTTGAACTTGTCGACGTTCCGTGCAGGGCACTTTTCGCGAAACAGGAAACCCGCTGTCGGCACACGATGCCGCAACGGAATGCTCCACACCTCCAGCGTGCGATTTTCAAACAATAACGTGTGGTGGGTCGTGTCGATCTCCGTCCACTGCACAGGATAGGGTAACTCGCTGTCAAAATAACGCAGGTGGCAGGCGAGGATCTCACCGAACGGAGCCGGGGCGAAGATGTTGAGCACCGTTTTGCGTCCGTAAAGAGCCAGCGTCGAGAGCAATGGGAATAACCCATACACATGATCTCCGTGCAGATGAGAGATGAATATAACTTTGATTTTCAGTGGATTAATTCCATAGCGGAACAACTGCTGCTGCACACCTTCGCCGGCATCAATTAAGTAGTGTTGCTCGTGCACATTGACTATTTGTGCCGAGGGATGTCGGTTGACGGTGGGTTTGGCGGATGCGGAACCTAATATGGTGACACTGAAACTCATGCTTTTATTCGGAATTATCGCAGTAAAAATCGTTCGCAATCCAATGCTGCAACGCAGCCCGAACCGGCCGCTGTGATGGCTTGTCGGTAGTGTGGGTCTTTCACATCGCCGGCGGCAAAAACACCCTCGATGTTGGTCTTCGAACTGCCTCCGCTCACCTTGATGTAGCCTTCTTTGTCGAGTTCCAACTGTCCGGCAAAAAGTTCTGTGTTGGGGTGGTGTCCGATGGCAAGAAAGAAGCCCGAAACCTCTATTTTACGCTCTGAGCCATCTTCTCGGCGCAGCAACACGCCCGTCACACCATTCTCGTCGCCCAGCACCTCGGCGGTGTTGTGCTCGAATAATACTTCGATGTTCGGAGTTTGCAATACGCGTTGTTGCATGGCTTTCGAGGCGCGCAGAAAAGGCTTACGCACAATGAGATATACCTTGCTACAGAGCGAAGCCAGATAGGTCGCCTCTTCGCAGGCGGTGTCTCCGCCACCCACCACGGCAACTTGTTTCTTGCGGTAGAAAAACCCGTCGCACGTAGCGCAGGCACTGACTCCCTGTCCGCGGAACTTGGTCTCGGAGGGGATGCCCAAATATTTCGCCGTAGCCCCCGTAGCGATGATCAGGCTCTCAGCCTGCAACTCCTTTTCCCCGTCGATAACCACGTGAAACGGACGCGACGAGAGGTCTGCATGCGTCACCGTGCCAAAGCGGATGTCGGCACCGAAGCGCACGGCCTGTTTCTTCAGGTCGGCCATCATTTGAGTGCCGTCAATACCTTCGGGATAACCCGGAAAATTCTCAATTTCGGTGGTGGTGGTCAGTTGACCTCCGGGTTCAATGCCCTCGTAAAGCACGGGGGTAAGGTTGGCGCGCGAGGTGTAGATGGCGGCTGTGTATCCGGCAGGACCACTGCCGATGATTAGACATTTTATTGTTTCCATACGATATTTTTTGTTTAGAACCTATTTAGATTTGTTTGCAAAATTATGTTACAGACTCATAAAGAGCCGAAAAGAACGAGATTAATAAATTTAAAACAGTTGCTTAATACACATCTACCGTACAGTTGAACTCCGTCAGTTGCCGCCCCATGTAGTCGAAGCGAGCCCACACACCATTCAGGCGCACCTGCGAGGTGCCCCGATAGGAGTCGTACTCCACAATTTCATAGTGCGGAGGGATGATGTAGCGTCCTGTTTTATCAATCAAACCCATGCCCGTGGCCGTTTGAACGGCGGCACGTCCCTCGTGAAAATCATCTGCCCACACATATTGCGGGGCAATGACCACTTGATGGTTGGTATCCACGTAGCCATAGCCCGCTTGATTGGCCACACAGATCAACTGCTCGAACACATGACCCTCCCAGAGGTAGGCCGGTGATTTTTTGCAGGGGGCGGTGTATGTGTCGGTCGCCACGTCACAGAGGGTTTGTGAATCGGGCGTGTTGCTTATCTGACGACGCAAGGCTTCAAATGCGGCCGAGTCGTCGCCCTGTCCGGTGCAGGCGTAGTAGAAACGGATCGGGTACATCTGCCCCGCACTCCAGATAATATTTTCCGCCTTCAGGTTGTTGTGCGTGATTTTCTCTAATTGTAAGTTGGCTTGCAGCGCGTCGAGAGCCTGCAACAACACCTCCTTAGGCACTTTCCCCAGCACTTCGGACAGGGGATCTCCTTTGGGCAAAAAGCGTAAAACCAAATCGGATTGTTGGTCTATGCCCTGCGAATCGGTGTAGGTCAATTCGTTGCGCAAAAGGTGACAATTGCCGGCAATCTCGGAATTTTGCTGTTTGAGTTGCGCCAAGACCCGTTCAACATGGCAAATGGCCAAAGAGGAGAGCGGGGCACACAGCAGCCATCGGCCGTTATTCCAGTCGATCTGTGCCTCGGCAAAAAGGCCGAGGCGGTGTAGGCGAGGTAGCCCGTTGTCGTTGTATACTACTCGGACGTGTTTGAGTGTCGCCAGTGTGCGTTCGGGAGCCTGCAATGCTTCGCTATAACCATAGAGTGTCGGAATCATGATCTTTTCTTATTGTATGGAGACGCTGATGGATCCTATGTTGAGAATGGTGAGCAATTCAGCGATCGAGGCGTTGAAACTCATGCCGCGAAACGGTGGCATAGCTCCGTAGGTTTTGACCTCACGAATAGCCTCCGTCATTGTTTCGGGCATCTCGCTCGAACAGTCGAAGAGCAGTGTTGCATAGCGATTCGTGTAGTTCGCCTCTTCGGCCGTGGGGAAGATCACCGACTGTTCGGTATCGCCTGCCGCAAGGTGAATGTTGATCAGCAACACGTTGCCGTCGAGGGTATGGAGGGCTTTGATTTGCTCGCAAACCTCCCGCAATCCGTCGTCATCTCCATCCGACGATTCGCCGTCGGTGATGTTGAAGATGACCGGCGGAAAACTGCCTGCGTGATCGCTCTCACCGACCCACCCTGCCACCAAGTCACGCAGATAAAGCAGGGCATCGTACATCGGGGTCTCGCCCTTTGCCAGCGGCTTGATCCAACAGGGAATCACGTGTTTGCGTAAAGCAACCTCTCCGTTGGGCAGCCTGTATTCGGAGGTACGCGTCTGCATCGCCACCTGCTGTGCGGCAAGCACGTTGACGGGAATAAAACCCTCTTTGTCGGGCAACATCGGCACCACGCCATCACCCGAATAACCGACCACTGCGATGTCGTAATAATGTCGCACCCCGTCGCTACGACGAGCCCGCTCGATCAACTCGAATAGCAGCCGATTCGTGACTTCGGCTACTGCTTCGGCCTTCGACATGGAACGTCCCATGAAGAACAATTCTTGTGCCATAGAACCTGAACAGTCCATGGCGATGATAAATGCCGTGCGATGTGCACGTGTTATGCTCTGTTTGTACATTTTATTTACGCACCCATTCTAAACCATTGAGACAATAGTTTTTGGGCATTTTTTGTCGAATGAATAGTCCCTAAAGTCCTCTGACCGAACGGTAATCGTCTAAGACCTCCTGTTCGTCGTCGCTGTCGAGTCCGTAGCTCACCGCCATGTCGGGAGAGCAGTCTCGTTCGCGATCCAAGTCTGTGGTCTGACGCAGGGCGCGGTGCACATGCTCGCCGGAGGTGATGGCTTCGCCGATCTCCTCGGCCGATGGTGTGTGACCCAAGACATTCGCAAGCATATTCTCTGCCCAACTGTGTGCATAATCATCGTAGTGAACATCGAAGACGCGAAACTTGTTGTCTACTGCTGCCGGAGTGCTCAGTTCACCCCGATCGATGGCATCGAGGATGGCGGTGACCTCGGTTTTGACTATATACTGCCCGGCCAGATCGAGCCAGCGCCCGCGCCCGTCGTAGCGATCGGTGACCCCTTGTCGGAGCATCGCCCCCAAGGAGGCCACGATTGCCTTGGTGTAGAGTCCGATGCCGCGTTGAAGCATCGAGGCTTTGATGTTGACTTTCTTATAGTTGTAAGAGCTTGCATCGGGATCGGTGTCGGCGATGGTGTGCAGGGTGTTGACCGCCTTGACCAGTCCCTCGGTGATATAGGGGTTGTACTCCTCGAAGCGGATGATGTCCCGTCGTGCCGTGCGCTTGTCGCGTGCCGGCCACTTCTCGATGTCCCGTACCGCGCCGTAACTGGTGAGGTTCGCGCCCGGCATGAGAATCGATCGTCCGTCCTTCTCAATCAGGTAGGAGTAGGGCAGAGCCGAGGTGTCGTGATGAAAGGAGTGATGACCTAAAATCATGGTGAAAGCCCCCTCCAAGGCGGGTGACATGATGTAGGCGCCACTGGCAAATTTGCATCCGCGCAGGTGTACGGATTGGTGTACCGCACCGCTCTTGAAGAGGTGGTTGCTCTGGTTGGAGCCACTGCCGGCATTGAAAAACGAGAACATGCCCGCAATGAGCAGGGACGATTTGTGGTGTGAAACGGTGTAAGGGCCTGCGAAGATGGCGGCAGCTTCGCCGTTTTCGCAGTGGGAATTGGCGAAAAATAGCGAGTCGGCAGCGGTGAATCCATTGTTGAGGATGCAGCTTTCGCCGACAAAGCAGCGCTCTATGATCGCTCCGTTGTCGATGCGGGCACCTTCGGCGGCGATGAAGTCGTAGGCTTTGACATCGACTCCCGTGTAGACTCCGTCGCAGAGTGTGCCGTTTTCGAGCAGCGACGTGCCGTCGATGGTGACGTGCTCGCCGATGCGCATCTCGCGGATAAATTTGGCTCCGACGATGCGGGTTCCCCGCCCGACGTGCCCCATCTCCGAACTCCGTTCTGCGGTGTGCGCCTCAATCATGCGCTCCAAGGCGGCGATTGTTTGCGGACGATGGCGGTAAATGGCTAATATATAGGCTATTTGTGCGGAAAGAGTATCGTATATTTTGACTGTGCGGCCGGCGCATTCGTTCATCGTGGCCACGCCGACCCCATTGCCGAAACTGCTGCGGTGCCGGCATTCGAGAGCCGTCACCCCGTCGATCAGGGTCTCTTCCGCGAGGGTGTAGTTGCAAACTTTGGAATGAATGATGCGAGCGTGCGACCCAAGGCGCACGTGCCCCTCCAACCGACTCGAAACGAGTTGCTCGCAGACGAAATCCTCAGAGACTTCGATCGTCGACCAGTCTGCGGCCGAGTTGCCCAATACCTCGGCGCGGTTAATTTCCGGTGCGGTTAATTTTCTGAATGCTACCATCGATTTTTTCTTAAACAGATGCAAATATAACAATTTTTCCCAATTATGTAGTGCTTTTGACCTCCAAGTCTCGGATGGCGGGTGGAATGATTGCCGTTGAAAATCCGATTCGAATGGTTTTTGCGCTTCATAATAAATATAGGTATATATATATTGGCACGCAACCGGAGAGCGGAAGTCGCCCATTCTCGGTGTGTGCAGTCGCACAAACCGAACAGGTTGGCACCCTCTTTGCCTGCGATTTTTGCTCATTTCGAAAAAAAACAGAAAAAATCGCCCCTTCTAATCTGTAAGCACATCCGTGCATTTGCTGACAAATCCCAACCAACACGTGTGTAATACCCTTAATAGTGTAAATAGTTGCAAATTTTAATTAATTTTTTTTATGAATTATTTGTTTTAAGTCGATTATTTATTTATCTTTGTGTATGAACTTTTTATTTTAAAAATCAAAATTTTAAACATTAACGCTTATGGTTAAAAAAATTGTACTATCGTTAATTGCTGTCCTGGGTGTCTGTGCTATGGCACTATCTCAGAACAAGCAGATTTCCGGTACAGTTACCGGCCCTGACGGTAATCCTATCGCAGGTGCATCCGTTATGGTGGACGGAACGTCTACCGGAACAACTACTGGGGCGGATGGCAAATTCGCGTTTTCGGCTCCCACGAATGGAACCCTTTCGGTTTCGTTTATCGGCTATGAGGCACAAACTATTGCGATCGCTGGTAAAACATCTTTTAGAGTCTCTCTGAAGGAGGACACGCAGGCTATTGATGATGTGACAATTATCGCCTACGGTGCCAAGCGCAAGCAAGACTTGGTTGGTTCTGTGAGTAAGGTCAATGCAGGCCTAATCAAAAACTCGCAAGCTTCTTCTGTTTCGAAGGCGCTGGAGGGTGCTGTGGCAGGTCTTCAAGTGCTCAGTTCTACAGGACAGCCCGGATCGGATGCGTCTATTGTGATTCGTGGTATTGGATCCTTGTCGGGAAGCAATACAGCATTGATCGTTGTGGATGGTGTGCCTTTCAATGGCAGTTTGTCTGATATTAATAGTGCGGATATTGAGTCTATGTCTGTGTCGAAGGATGCTGTTTCGAACTCTTTGTATGGATCACGTGCTGCCAACGGCGTGGTGCTTATTAAGACCAAAACTGGTAAGAAAGATCGCACAAACGTATCATTTCAAGGATCTTGGGGTGTTAATACACGCGCCTTCAAAGATTATGACATGGCTACAAGTTCTGCCGAGTTCTATGAGTTGAGTTGGTATGGTCTTCGTAATACACAATGGGCTACCGGGGTTTCGCTTGGGGAAGCCAATTTGTATGCGACGTCTCATTTGCTCTCTGAGTTGGGTAATTACAATGCATTCAAGATCCCTGCAGGTCAATATTTGGTGGGTACGAATGGTAAGTTGAATCCGCAGGCTGTACAACGCTACGACGATTCTTTCGCAGATGCCATGTTCGGCTCCTCTTTCCGTCAGGAGTATATTGCAAACGTATCGGGTGCCAGTGATAAGACCGACTATTATCTTTCGGTTGGCTATTTGGACGATCAATCTTATATCGTAGGTTCGTCTTATGACCGTGTTACTGCTCGTGCCAACGTCAATACGCGGCTCTACAAGTGGCTGAAGGTCGGCATGAACTTGTCCTACTCGACTACCACCTCAAAGGGTGTGCAGGAGGGTACGGGATTAGCGTCTAATCCGTTTGATGTTGCTCGTAGTTGGGCTCCTATTTATCCTGTTCACGCATACGATCTCGATGGTAACGTGAAACTCGACAAAAAGGGTAACCCGATGTATGATAATGGTCAGGCAGGAACAACTGATGGTGCCGGCACACGTCCGGTAGCAACCAATCAAAACGTTATATGCAACTTACACGAGGATATTCGCAAGAGTGTATATCACAACCTCTCGTCTCGTATGTATGCTGAAGTGAAATTCTTGAGGGATTTTACCTTCACCGTTAACTACAGTTACGACTATAAGGCTGGCCGAGGCACAACGTATTACACTCCCACTATTGGTGATGGTGCTGCGTTTGGTGGCCGCAGTACAAAGGCATCAAACATGGCAACGACCTCTAACTTTAACCAGATCTTAGTTTACAACAAATCAATAGGCGATCATAATATTGAGGCGAAGGTCGGACATGAGTATTATGTCTATGATAGTGAATATTTGGGTGGACAGAAGACCAACTTCTTTGATCCTATGAATCCCGAGTTGGATAATGGTGGTGCAATGATTTCATTGAGTTCTAACACATCTAACCACAATATCGAGGGTTACTTTTTCTCCGCAGACTACGACTATGCTCATAAATATTATATTTCCGGAGCGTTCCGTCGTGACGGTACCTCTCGTTTCCTCAACCGTTGGGGTAATTTTTGGTCTGTTGGTGGCGCTTGGCGTATCTCGGCTGAGAATTTCATGCAGGGTGCTACTTGGGTGAATGACTTGAAGATTCGTGCTTCTTACGGTACACAGGGTAACGAGGACGTGCTGAATTATACACCTTATGTAGACCAATACTCTATTACTTGGGATGGCACTGCGCTGGGTAGTTCACCTTCGTTCTATGGTAATCCCGATTTGACATGGGAGAAGCAAAAAACGTTCGACGTTGGTGTTGATTTCCGTTTTTGGGATCGATTCTTTGGTTCGATCGACTACTTCCGTCGTCGCACAGACGATATGTTGTTCCAGAAGACATTAGCCGCATCTGCCGGCCGTCCTTACAATTGGGAAAATTTGGGCGCAATGCGTAATACGGGTATTGAGTTCGAGTTAGGCGTTGACATTTTCAAAAAACAAGATCTTCGTTGGACCATTAATGTTATTGGCTCTCACTACGAGAATACAATTATTACACTTCCTGAGGAGAATCGCGAGGCCGGTATTGTAAGTGGAAATTTCAAAATGATGGAAGGTCAGAACCGTTACGAGTACTACATTAGGAGATATGCCGGAATGGATGAGAAGGGTCACGCTACATGGTACACGTCGGAAAAAGACGAGAAAGGTAATCCTACCGGAGTTGAGAGTGGTGTTACAACTACATATTCAGATGCCGACAAGTTCTATATCGGTAAGTCTGCTCTTCCGTCTTTCACGGGAGGTGTCAATACTTCATTCTATTTCAAGGGCTTTGACCTTATGATTGCTACCGCATTCCAAATTGGTGGTTGGGCATACGACTATTCGTTCTTGAGTGGTATGAGCAACAGCTTCTACGTAGGACACAATCGCGAACTGTGGAACACTTGGAATCCTGAAACAGCAACGGGTAAATACCCTCTTTGGAATGCCAATGAGAACTCCAACTCTTATGGTCAGACTTCGGATGCACACCTGCTCTCTGCTTCGTATTTCAGCATTCGTAACATTACGGCAGGATATACATTCCCAGTGAAATGGATGAAAAAATTGGGTATTCAGAGTATCCGTGTTTTTCTTGCAGTTGATAACGTGGCTCTGTGGTCTAAACGTCAAGGCTTTGACCCGCGAGTGTCTCTCAGTGGAAGCAATGGCTCCTTTGGTGGCTACTCTCCGCTCAGAACTATTTCCGGTGGTATTAACTTGAATTTCTAAAACATTAAAGTATGAAAAAAACAATAATAATTCTTGCAATAGCAGCGGTAGCGTTGATACAGACGTCTTGCTTGAAGGAGGCAGTGATTACCTCCAGCATGACGGAGGATGTGAAGAACGATATCGCCAAAGATAATCCGGATAAGGTGTTTAAGGCAACTCTTGCCGGCATGTATACAGACTTGCAACAATATGTGAAGGTCAATCAAAGCCACAACTATTTTGGTCAAAAGAGTTTTGATTATCTCTCCTCTTTGATGGGTAACGACATGGTTATGACCGGTAGATACGCTATGAGTATTTTCCACTATCTGGTGGATTACCGCCAAGAAACCTATGCACCTACAGTGAATCGGTGGGCAGAGTATTATGCCACTATTACCAACTCTAATAACATCTTGAAATCTATTTCGGATACGGAGACTGCTCCGGCCGTATTGAATTACAAAGCGATTGCTCTTGGATTGCGCGGATATGCTTATTGGCAGTTGACCAACCTTTACTCCTATGCTTATTATGTTGGTGTCTCTGATAACAAATGGGGTGTAGGTGCAAAGCACGACCACTCACAGGATCTTTGTGTACCCATTAATACTGAAAAAATTACGGGTCTGCAAGCTCGCAGTACGCTGGAAAAAGTGTATGAGCAACTGATCAGTGACTTGGAAACTTCTTACACTATTTTAAAGGATAATGGCAAGTTGAAAACACCGGAAGCCACAGATTTCGACGGTTGTGTGGCTGCAAACTATTTGATGCGAGCCTATATGGTAAAGCAGGATTGGGCGAATGCCGCTAAATACGCAAAAGTCATCATGGATAACTTCCCGGTGTTGACCTCTGTTGATGATATTACACAGGGCTTTAGCAGCATCAATTTACCTGACGTAGTATTCGGGTGCGATATTACTAAGGATAACGAAACAACCTATATGTCGTGGTTCTCTCAGATGGATGCTTATGGTGAGGGTTATGCCGCGGATGTTTATCGTGTAGCCTTCAAACCGTTTGTGGACCAAATTGCATCGACCGATATTCGCTTACAATGGTTCTGCTGCAAGAGAAGTACCCTCGGGGCGGACGGTAAAGTCAAATTGCGCGACACCAATATAGATGCTAAGGTTGAGTATCGATCTGTGAAATTTATCGGAACAGGTCGCCCGAATATCAAAGCAGGTGTTACGGCCGGCTGGGAATTGGGAGACTACATCTATCTGCGTTCGGAGGAGGCTTATTTGACCTATGCCGAAGCATTGGCACAACAGGGTTCACCCGAAGGCAAGGGTGCGTTGGAGACATTCATGAAAACACGTGATGCATCCTACACTTGCACTGCAACTTCGAAAGCTGAGATTGTTGCTGAGATCAACTTCCAAAAACGCGTTGAGTTCTGGGGTGAGGGTATGGAGTATATCGACAACCGTCGTCTGAATATTGCGGTGGATCGTACCGATGCCACTTGGGGTAAAAATAATAACCATATGGAAGCAGCTCGGTTTAAGTATGAGCAGGAAGATCTTCATTTCCTTTATCAACTTCCGTTGAGTGAAATAGAGAATAATAATTTAATCGGTCCTGCACATCAAAATCCATAAATTATTTCTCGCATGAAAAATAATTATTGACAACGAATAATAAAATTATGAAAACAATAAAAAATCTAATTTATCTGTTGGTTGTTGCCGCTTTCGCCGGCTCAACAGCGTGCTCGGAGTCGGCGGAATACGACAAGGCGAGTCCGGTCTCTCCCGATTGTATGCGGGTCTACTTCCCGCAAACAAATATCGGCGAGTATGAAGTTGCTCCCGCAGACTTTAGCACGACGACACTTTCGGTCACAGCAACACGTGTGAAAGCAGAGGCTGCTGCATCTATTCCTATCAGGGCAATCCAGTCGGACGATATGTTTGTCGTGCCGGCAACTATTGAGTTCGCTGCGGGTGCAACAACAACTACTTTCAATATCACCTTGACCAAAGGTGTGGTGGGTAAGTATAAAGTGGTTCTCGAAATTGCGGATGATCAGTATGTCGATCCTTACACAGTATTTCCGGGTGCTGTAATCCAAACGATTGAGGTGGATCTGGTGCAATGGAATCTTGTTGGTACAGGTACATTCTTCTACAATGGATGGTTTGAGGGCAAAGATCCTACGGCAAAATTGTATCAACGTGATGACAAAAAATCACTTTACAAGATACCCGAGTGGGGTGGAGGTATTACCTTGATGTTCTCTATGGATGAGAAGAATGAAATCACGGTGCCAAAACAGTATATCGGAGCCGATCACGCAGACCATGGTAAGGTGTATATCGAATCGAAATCAGCGAAAAAGAAGAGTTACTTCGATAAGGCTAAGGCTACGTATTTCTTCAATTGCGCATACGTTGTGGATGCCGGCAGTTTTGGAACAATGGCGGAGAAATTTGTCCTTTCCGGTGGTGCATAAGCAGGATTCGACCCTGTGGTGAATACATTGAAAGGGACGAATGCAGTTTCTGTCGCTCCGTCAACATCGATGCATCATGTGGCAACTCGTTTCATAAAGGTGCAGTAATCATCTCTGTATAATTTTCAATACGGACAGATCTTTTTGATCTGTCCGTATTTTTTTTGCGCATATAGGTTTACCTTTGTCTCAAAGTACACAGTCCACGATCCTCGAGCTTATCGAGAGGTCGCCTGTTTGTTTTCGATCCTCGAGCCTGTCGAGAGGTCGCCTATTTGTTTTCGATCCTCGAGCCTGTCGAGAGGTCGCAAGGTAATCAGCATGTTGACCTTGCGAC
>JAVXCD010000017.1:0-17522 GCA_036659655.1 Alistipes sp. | reverse complement strand
CGAGCTAAATGAGGATTTATAGGACGGAAACTGGGGCGAAAAGAGCCGAAAAGAACAAGATTAATAAATTTAAAACAGCTTCTAAATCAGTATGGACTATTTGTAGACAATATTGGGATTACCACCTACAATCTGGGCAATGGTCTGACCTTTTTTCAGATACAGGGTTCCCAAATACCAGCAATACTCTATCCTCAGGTAGCTCACCGCAGGACATTCCGACAGGTCAAGCGTCTCCAAATTATAATTGTAGTACAGGTTGATCCAAGTGAGATTCTTACCGGAAACAGCCATCGAAGCCGTACCGTAATAATTGTCACCCAGATCTAACTTTGTGACCTTCGAATTGCCCAATACAATACTACTCAATGGATTACATGTTGCATTAAGTGTTGTCAGGCTCGTAAACTTGCTCACATCAAGTACAGAAATGTTATTGTATCTACAATCAATCTCCGTAAGACTGGGGAAAGCCTCTAATCCTGCGAGCGTCACAACATCTTTGCTGCTAAACGCGAATTTAGTCGCATTCATACCATCCTCGGTCATCTCGCATTTGCCTGTTGTTGCGTCGATCTCGATTACGAAGTCTGAACTTGCCAGATACTTACGCAAATTCTTGTCGGTAATCGTACAATAAGTAGGCGTTGCCGAACTCTGTTTTACAACCACAGTTACCGACATACCGGCCTCCTTGCTCACGAAGTTGATCTTACCGGCACGTGTACCCTTAGCCGCACCGATGGTGAAGGTTTCCTCTCCGGGAACAAGCCCACGAGAGGCAACCGGAGTGATCCACGTCTTGTATTTATCGGGAATTTGCACCGTGTAAGCCACATTACTCTTCAACTTAATCGTCAGAGTTGCACCGGCAGGATCAATGTTGTAAATCTTCTCTTCGGGAATAATTGCATTGTTTTGTTTCTGATTCACCGTCACTACATACTCCTGTCCCTTCGCTGTAAAGGTAATATGACCTGTACGCGCTGAGAAAGTGTCGTTTGTCGCAACTGTAAATTGCACGCGCTCTGTGTGGACTCCACGCGTCTCAACCGGAGTAACCCAACCCGCAGCATCCTCACCGATTACATAGGTGAAATCGATGTTGGTAGACATTTTGATCGTGAAATTCGCACCGGTTGCCTCAATATCGTAGGTCGATTCCGAGTCGAATGTAAAGATCTCATCCGGTTTTTGTGTAACGGTAAACGGAATCGTCTTGTTGCCGCAGAAAAATTTGTAGGTAATCGTGCGAAAATCATCCGTCGGGTTGGGCTCGATGGTGAAGGTCACCTTCTGCCCGCTCTTGCCGGCTACGGCAGAGGGCTGGCACCATGTTTTCTTACCCGTAAGCCGCCAGTCAGCATTACTGGTAACGGTGATTTCTGTCGTGCCTCCAAGATGATCAATCTCAAAGGTTCCGGTCGCCGGCGCAATGGCAATCTCACTGAGACCATTGTCCGTATCATCATTACTGCAACCGGCGAAAAGAACGCCGAGTGCTAATATCATCATTAATTTTCTCATAAGTCTAAAATTGATTGTAAGTTTTGGAAGAAACACCCTCCGATTCCGATCGAAATCGGAGGAGGTTTCTATTCAAATTCACTTGCCATTATTTACCGTATTCTGAGAAAGGTTTGCGCTTGGTACTGTTCTTCTCGTAGTAGTATCCCGTGAAGTTCAGTTCCTCCTCGTAGAGTCCTTTCGCCATGTTCTTGAACGTACCCACCGCACGAGCATACACCATGGGGTCGAGTGCAAAGTTCATCAGGTAACCGTAGCCTTCGTTCTTGATGTCGCGGGCACCCTGCTCCTTGATACCGTGATTGTAACGGATCTGAAGCGACGCACCTGAACATTGAGCCATCGTCATGCCGGGGAAACGGCTCGGACGAACATACCCGCCGTAATCGTTCACTGCAAAATCAACGTATTCACCGGGTTTCTGACCGTCAAAGACATCCGAGAAACTGTAGAGTGTGCTGTAAGCGTAAATCGAGCAGATCTTGTCGGGCATCGCCATCTTAGTTTCGTAGCACAGACGTGCCGCGGCACTCGACGACGGACGCACAAAACCGGGACCGTCGGGGCCATCCGAATACTCATCATCGTAATTGACACCGTCCAGATTATATGCCTCGCAATACGCCTTCAACTCCTGCGCAAATTCACGAGCCGTTTGATCTGCCAGCTGAGCCACACCTGCACGGTCGTGGTTACCCAAGATACCCATCAGCACCTTTATTCCCTGATCCTGAAGTGGTTTTAGGTATTGCTCCCGGTTGTCGAGCAGGAATTGCACATTGGGGTTGTTGTGGATGTACACACGTCCCAACTCATCGTCGTAGTTGATGTTGGCCGCAAAGAGGATGATGATGTCAAAGAACGGCTTGCCGCTCTCCTTCATCTTAAACTCCAGTGCATTCAGCGGGTTGGTGTCGTTCACCTCGAAATAGAGCACCGTCTTCACCGAACCTTTCGTTGCGTTGGGTTTGTTGCCCACATTCTTCACAAAGAGCATGTAACGGTCGGCATCTTTCGAAAGTTTCACGCCGTTGGTCTTCATTTCGGCAGCGATAGGCAGGGCATACACCTTGTCCGGCAATACCGTCTCGTCTTTAGCGATCGACACCACGAGTGCATCCGACTTCAGATCACCCGGAGCAATCACAATGGCACCGCTCTCCTCGAGTGTAACCAGCGAAGTCGCAGGATAGAGTTCGTAAGAGGTTCCGTTCTTCTTGTTGAAGGCAGCCAGATACTCCGCATCCACCTTCAGCGTCACGTCTACCCCCTCGTTAGCGGGTTTGGTCAAACCGAGGTACAGATCCACCTTAGCGACCTCGTCGTTGTGGATGTCGATGCAACTCTGCGCCTTGCCACTCTGCATATCACGCACATAACCGAACACCTGAGTAGCTGTTTCGTAACCGCCCTCATCGACCTTGCCGATCTCAATGTCATCGGCACATCCTTGCAGGCAGATACCGCCAAAGAGAGCGGTTGCCACAAACAGACTTGTCTTGAAATATTTTGTGTAGTTCATTTTTCTTGTTGTTTAAGGTTAAAACGCTTATTTACTGCTTTCCGGCAGAGAAACCGTGGTCCATTTGATCTCAGTGTGTGCCGTTGCATCGTTGCCGTTAGCTGTATGATCTTTCACCACAGCACCGGCACCCTCGTCAAATTTCCAGTAGGTAACCAACCCCTCCGAAGCGGGATCTACCTCATACGGATTGGCAGCAATCTGCTCTTGTGTACGGACAATGTTCCAGATCCGAACCTCCGAGATCTCACCCTCCAACCAACGTTGATCGTTCCACGCAAAACCAATATAGAAATTCGTCGAACTCAACGTCACCGAACCGCGGGCATTGGCATCTTGAGCCTGCACCTTACCATCAATATAGATGATGCGGCTGCCACTCTGCGTATCGTAGACAACAGCTACATGTACCCATTTGTTGGTAGGCAGACCAAATGTAGCATTACCTCCGGGGAAGTTACCGCTGGGAGATACCAACTGTACCTGATTGGACGGGAAGCCCGAGTCACCCAGACGGATCAGGAATTGACCCTCGATACCGAGAATGGTACTCATCGCCTCCCCTTTTTTGCCACCAACCGTGCCGAAATCACGCACACGGATCAACGACTCCACAGTGATGGTTTTCATACCGCTAAGAACTGCACTGTTCTTCCAATCCACACGCAGATAGTTCTGAGCAATGTCACCCACTGTATTAATCAACGCGGCACCCTCGAAGAGGTAGTACACCGTGCGGGCACTCTCCAACATCTCGATGTTCGAAGCACTTACCAACGTCACGGGAAGCACATAGAGCAACTCACGGTCGAGTTTGTTGATGTCTTTGAAATGGATGGAGACAGCCGTAGATTTCACGCCACCGGCCGGAATCACAGCTTTGTTATCCGTGAATTCATAGTTCTCTGCCGGCAGGACAATCGCCTCGGCATAATAGGCTTTGTTATAGGTCTCGACTTTCGACAGATCCACCTTATAGGCAAGGTCAATCTGCTGCTCTGCCGGTTTCGCAATGGCCGCCGTAATCGACTGGGTAGCCTCTGCGTTGCTGGGTTTGATGAGCATCTTGGTCGTCTTTGAAACGGCATCGATATAGACCTTGTTGTCGAACGAAGTCACGCTCGGGTCCTCATCTTTACACCCGACAAAAGAAACTGCGACAAATGCTGCTATTAGCAAATATGCTTTATTCAATTTCATGGCTCAATTAGTTTTTAGGAGAGGGGTTCATGATGGAGATAGCCTCCCGCGTGTATTTATACACTGTATTTATGTTGTAGTAATCATTTTGGATGTTGTTGATCATCACACCCGCCTTCGTGTAGTCGGCATGCAGAGTATTCACCCAGTACGCAGCACCCACGATGGCACGCATCGGCTTGCCGTCTGTGTCCAGCACCGTGAAATAACCTTTATCATCCGACTTATCCGTCACCGAGGCAGCTGTTACGCCAACGATATAGCGGTCAGCAGGGATATTGCCGCCCAAAGAAGAGTTGACACCAAAACTCAATTCGTCTGCCGACACCGCATCAATGGTACGCAAAACAATGTAACGGCAACGCTTCAAAATCGCAGCATCTTTCACATTACGGGGTTTACCCTCGAAAAGCAACATCTTGTCGGCATGTGCATCGGCCCATGTGAGAACTTTCGCAAAGAACGCCTCTTGACGCGCATGATAAGCAGCCGTTTCCGCCGGTGTCATGTTGATCAACGAACGTCCGTTGTAGAAAACCGAGACTCCGTCATACGCATATTTGTCGCACAAAGCGAGGGCATAGTCCATGTACTCCGCACAGAAAGCGAGGAAACCATCCACTTCGGGCTGAGGATCCTCTCCTCCTTCGCCTTCACCAGTACCGCCATCGCCTGTACCGTCATTACCAGTAGGTTCGACGGGTTTTTCCGCCTCAACCTTCTCCTTATACAGTGCTTCGATGGTTGTGTAACTGATCGAATAGATCGTCTTTGTACCTTTTTCGGCACGCACGGTCTGCATCTCCGACACCAACCATTCGGGCAACGTGTCGCGGTGCATCAGACACACCATATCCACACTGTCGGGCAGACCCGTCAGGTGATGAGCACGCGATCCGGCAACCGGTACATTGTTGTTAAACACACCGTAAACGATCTTGTGATCCGACATTTTGTAGGCTTTCAGAGCCTCCAAATATTGCGCATACAACTCCGGGTTCTGATCCCCAATGGTCGGCTTGTTAATATCCAGACTCTCCGTCTCCGTCCAATCGCTGCAAGCTGTGAACACAACCGCAAGAGCAAGGCAGAAAGCCGATAATATCATTTTATTTTTCAATATATTTTTCATCGCTTGTTAGTTTTTAGGTTTGCAATCCCACCATACGTTGGTCGCCATGTTGTCCGGACCATTCAGATAGTTCGCTACGGCAGCGTTCACGTTTTCCGTGTTGGTTGTATACTCATCCAGCGGATAAGCCAGACGACGTGCACCCAGTGCAGAGGTAACCACCCCACCGGCACTCTGATTCAGCACCACCGGCATCAATTTAGGATAGCCCGTGCGACGATACTCTGTCCAAGCCTCTTGGCTGATCATGAAGTTAGCAATCCATTTTTGGGTGATGATACGCTCCAGATTGGTCTCGAAGTCCGCAGCCTCGTTCCACGCAATGGTGATTTTGCTCGGCATGCCCGAAAAGTTGAAAGTTCCCAGTGGATCTACATAAGCCTGTGGCACGCTCTTCGCGTCGGCGAGATAAGCATCCACGCCCGATGCACCCCATTGGGTAAACGAGAGGGTCACACCCTGACGGTAGAAGCTCTCGGCTGTGCCGCCCATGTTCCAACCGCGCAGTGCACCTTCGGCCTTCAGGAAGGCAATTTCTGCCGCATTCATCCACTGCACAGGTGTGCTGGGGGTGATGTTGGCATTGGAATATTTCGAGGTAATCGCCGCTGCGGGAATCCGAATGCCTGAACGCAAACCGAAGTAGCCGTTGGTGATTTTATCCTCAGCCGTAAACTTCGTTTTGGTGAAGTAAGCTGCACAACGAGGATCGTTGTAGCTGCTCATCAAGGTTGTGATGTCGGCACCTACGTGCGTATCACCGGCGTTATACACATACATAATTTTATAGAACGGGTTACCGTCTTTACCGAAACTCGACAACATCGCGTTGTCACTCACGTCGGTCATCGTACCCACCTCGTGGTTGACAGCCTCCTCGGCTTTTGCCTGAGCCGTTGCCGGATCGGCATACACGATACGCATTGCCAGACGCAACTTCAACGAGTTGGCAAACTTGATCCATTTCTCCACACTACCGGCAAAGATCTTGTCGGCATCGGAACTGATGGTCTCGGTGCGACGTGCTGTCAAAGCCGCAATTGCAGCATCCAAGTCTTTGAACATCGCGTTATAAGCCTCTTGTTGCGAATCATAAGGAGCCTGCAATTTACCGTCCTTACCGATTTGCGAATAGGGCGTAGGTCCGTAACTATCGACTACACGATGGTAGGAAGCCACCTTGATGATGTCACCGATTGCCAACGGCACCACGTCGGTAGTTGCCTCTTTCAGTTTCTGCTGGAAGGTGTAGATGTTCGGAACAATATCCGCCATCATTACCTTGTTCCAGTTGTCGGGCTGATTGAAAGTAGAAAATTTACCGGCATTGAAACCGGCATTCGAATCGGCAAAATAACCGCCCCACGAACCGCCCATGAGGCATTCGATAAACTGGCACGTATTGACATCGGTCGGAATCACCCAACTCTGCATACCCACCAGAGCCGCAGAGATGTTGTAAGCATCACGCTCCATCTCCTCGTCGGTGACATCGTAGGGATTCTCATTGAGATTTTCGTAGTTGGACGTACAAGTAACTGTACTGCCGATCAACAACAACGAAAAAACAGCTTTTATAATTGATTTATTGATTTTCATAGGTGTCTCTTATTAGAATTTAAGTCTGACATTGAAACCGATGTTACGTGTGTTCGGCATCATAAAGTAGTCGATACCCTGATAGTAGTTACCGGTAGTAGCCACAGCCTCAGGATCAAACGGAGCCTTGTTGTAGATCATCCACAAGTTACGGCCGACCAGCGAAATGGTCATTTCAACCACATTACCCAATTTCTTTTTCGGGATGGTGTAGCCGATGCTTGCCTCCTGCAAACGAACGTTGGTCGCACTGTAAGTGTAGTACTGCGGAATACCGTCGTTGTTACCGATGGCCGTGTACCACTGTTGTGCCGAGATCATGTCGCCACCGTTGATCATCATACCGCCGGCATCACGTGTAGCAGCCGAAGCCTCCGACACACCGAAGTAGTCCAAAGCAGCCTGTGTACGCGAGAAAGCCACACCGCCCAAACGAGCCGCGATCATGAAACCGAAACTCAAGTTGCCGTATTTGAAATCATTCCGCCATGCCATGTTGGCTTTGGGAAGGACACTACCGAGTTTGATAAATTTGTCGAACTCTTTGATCGAGGTATTGGCTTCGATCTCGCCATTCTCGTTGACATAAATGTCACCGTTGCTATCGCGCACCAAGTCGGCACGTGAGTAGAGGTCGCCCATCGAACCACCCTCTTTGAGGATGAAACGAGTCTGACCCAGACCGCCCATGTTCAGGAAGTCGATCGAAACCTTCTCGCCATTGTAGGGATTCACAGCCTCATTGGCCAGACGCAGGATCTTGTTGCTGTTGGCACTCATCGTGAAGTTCGAACTCCAAGAGAATTTATTCCATTTATTGGTATAACCCAATGCCAACTCGACACCCCTATTCTGCACATCACCATCCTGAATATAGAACTTCTTGCTACCCGAAGAAGCCGAAGCAACCGGATCAAATGTCTGGTTGATGGTACGCGTATTATAGTAGGTTAAATCCAAGTTGAAGTGTTGCAGGAAGCGAGCGGTGATACCGATCTCCCACGATTTGGTGCGCTCGGGTTTGAGGTTATACATCGGATAAACGGTCGAAGGAACCCATGCGCCGGAGTTGTTGTCCCAGCTGTTGGTCGGATTCGCAAGGAAACGCTTGAACGCCAAGCCCACCGAAGCGTAAGAACCACGCAATTTCAAGTAGCTGAACTGCTTAGGCATCTTAACAATCTGCGACACAACGACCGAAGCACCTACCGAAGGGTAGAAGAACGAACGTTTCACCGACTGGGGACCTGCCAACTGCGACGGCCAGTCGTTACGGCCTGTAACAGTCAGGAAGTAGGTGTTCTTGTAGCCCACCTCGACACTGGCGAAAACAGACTGTGTCTGATCGTGGTAACCCATCTGCTCGCGCACGGTCTTCGAGTTACTCAAGTTGTAGAGGTTGAAAACGTTGGGAATACCTTTAGGCTCTGTCAGACCACCTTCCACGATTGCCAAACCGTAGTTGATAGGACCACGCACCTTCATAGCATCCGAGCGCATATCCGAGAACGAAGCACCGATGTTGGCATGCAAAGACCAATCCTCGCCGAACGTTTTGTTGATGTTCACCAACACGTCACCATAGGTTTGTTTGTCCTTGGTACGGGTAATACCGTAAAGACCGTTGGGTGAATCCTCCGTCAACAGGGTATTGGTTGTGGCATAGAGTTTCTCGGAGAAATCGTTCACCGTGTTGTCGATACGAATACGACCCGAAACATTCAGCCAGTCGAGAATGTCATACGACAGCCCCACGTTCATCATGTAACGATCCTTGTTATTCTCACGCAGGTTGCGGTGGTTGATCCAGTAAGGGTTCTGCATGGCATAGCTGCCACCTGCCCCCGAAGGCCAATATTGAGTAGAGATCTTACGCGAAGTGTCGTAACGTTCAAACATCTGAATGTCACTCCAGTCGTTGCCGCGCGGGAATAGGTACGCACCCGTCAAAGGATTGGAATAGGTACCTTGGTTGATCATGTTAAGGTCTTTCTGCTTGATGTAGCTGCCACCCACGTCGAGTGTCATTTTATCTTTGAAGAAAGAGGTTGTATTGCGAAACGAGAAGTTATAACGGTCATAACCATTGTTGGGAACAATACCGCGCGAATTGACGGCACTGGCCGAAACATAGGTCTGGTTCTTATCGGTACCCGTCGACAAAGAGACCGTTTCTGTACCGATGACTCCTGTTTGGAAATAGTCATTTTTGGGTGAATAGCCCATGTAGTTGCTTTCGTTGAGCAGATTGCCCCAACTCTTATCTTGTTCCGATGTGCCATAACGATTCTGGAACTCAGGCAGGGAAAAAGGCTGAAGCACTTCTGTATTACTGGTCACGGTGACGGTTGTGAAACCCTTCTGACCTTTTTTGGTTGTCACCACGATCGCACCGTTGGCAGCCTCGCTACCGTAAAGAGCGGCCGCAGCAGCACCCGTCAGCACCGAAATATTATCTATATCCTCAGGGTTGATGTCGGCAATCGCCTCGGAAGAACCCGTAGATTGGAACTCCTGACTGCCTTCCCCGCCGAAATTATACATAGGTACACCGTCGATCACGTAGAGTGCGTTGCTCGACTGGTTGATACTCTTCGTACCACGCATCACCACCTTGCTGGCACCGCCGACACCCGACGAACTGGCATTGATGTTCACACCGGCAACCTTGCCACTGAGGGCGTTGACAAAGTTCACATCTTTCACCGTGACGATGTCGCCTTGGTTGACCTTCTGCACGTTGTAACTCAACGCCTTCTCAGAACGCTTGATACCCAACGCCGTAACGACCACCTCGTCCATCTTCACCGAAGACTCTTTGAGTGTAATCGCCAAATTGGTCTTGGCTCCGACTTGCACCTCTACCGGCTCATAGCCCAAGAAGTCGACAGATAGAATAGCATTTGCTGCGGGGGGGGGTACTTGCAGCGAGAAACTGCCGTCTACACCGGTACTTGTACCGATCGTAGTACCCTTCACCATCACGGAAGCTCCGATCACCGGCAGACCGGCAACATCGGACACCACACCCGAAATGGCATTGTTCGCCTGTTGTTTGGTCGCATTGACCGAGAGTACGATTGACGTATTCTCCACAGCGTACACAATGTTCGTGGATTTGAAAAGTTGATCCAGCACGGTTTTCAACGGTGTTTTTGCAGCGTTGACAGAGACCTTGCGGGCGATGTCTACATTTTTATCGTAGACAAAAAGATAGGTTGTTTGCTTTTCGATTGCATTCAATACCTGTTCCAATGGGGCATTTGCCACTTTTAGCGATACAGGCACGGACTGCGCATGTGTTTGGCCTACTGAGAGGCAAAACAAAAATGTCAAAACAGGTAAAAGCCAGTTGGCTTTTAGTTGACTTTTAATTTTCATACTTTGGTTCGTTGGTTAGTTTTGTTGTTGTTTCTTTTCAGAACACTCAACATCGCATCGTTTTTCTGCGGCATGTTGTGCTAACAATGCCGGCAGATAAGAACAGTTCGAGGTTGGTTTGTTGTTTTTAAGTAATTTTTTCAGAGCTGGTTTACCTCATAGGCTTTTTTTGATTTTTTTATTTGATTTGACATTAGGTTATTTTTACTGTATATATATTATCTCCTTCGTATCGTTGCGCGTGTAACTGAACACGGCACTTTGTTGCAACACCCACAGCGCGTGATCTACACCCTCCGAAATACGGATCTTACCGGTGAAAATGCTGTGCGAAATACTCGTGCGTCGCACCTCAATCTGCACACCATAATATTTTTCGAACTCGCCGATCAACTCCATAAACGTCGCGTCGCGGAAGGCAATCAGCCCCTCACGCCATTGGAAGCCCTCGTATTCGGGAATGCGTCCCACCACAAAGCGGTTATTTATATATTCTACCCGTTCGTTAGGATGCAACACCACGCCCCTGAACGGATCTGCATGATCGGTTACCTTCACCTTGCCCTCGACCAGCGAAGCCGTAAATTTGTTACTCTGCGGACGCGCTTCCACATCGAACTTGGTGCCCAGCACCTCCACGTCACACGCGTAAGTCTCCACAATAAAAGGATGAGCCGCATCGTGTATCACATCAAAAAAAGCCTCTCCCGTCAACTTCACCTTGCGCGAATCTCCCGCAAAAAAGGCGGGATACTGCAACTCCGACAGGGCATTCACGCACACCTTTGTGCCGTCGGGCAGCACAATATCCACCCGTTGACCGGCCGGCACGGAGATCGTATTGGTTGCCTGTAGCAACTCTTGTTTCCAGTGCGACACATAGTAACCGCCCGCCCCCAGCATCACGAGGATCACCGCGGCATAGCGTACAACCTCTTTGGCCCAACGAGGCATCCAAAATGGCGACGGTTTGTGGCTCAACGCCTTCTCGTCTGCCAGCAGGATCATCGCATCAAACATCTTGCGCTCGGCAAGCATCTCTTTATTGTGTTCGGGACTTTCATCCAGCCAATCGAGTATGCGGGTTTGCTCCTCGACGGAGGATTCATTATTAAAAAACCGATATAAAATCTCTTTATCCATATATTGCTAAAATTTAGAACCTGTTTCTTAGAACCTGTTTCTTACTCCCCGACACCTTCGGGAACCGGGTATTGGTCCATTTTGTACTCGCCCGTATATTAATAACACTTCAGCGGCTCCAATCCCTAAAAAAAAGTCACCTTTTTTCGGAGAGGAGTCGTTTTATAATTTTATAATCTACTAACTAACTGATTATGAATAGGAAAGCCAATACTGGCAAATATTCTTTCAGGGAGACCCGCAGCGTCTTCATGGCTTTGGAAATTTCAAATTCCACGCTTTTTACCGTGATATTCATTGCCTCTGCAATTTCTTTGTAACTCTCACCTTGCAGACGACTGCGGATAAAGATGGTGCGAGTACGTTCCGGCAACGCGGCAATTGCCTCATTCACTATCCGTTGTGTCTCTTCGCTGAACAACTCTTCGGGGTCACAAGCCTGCAACGTCGAGATGCGGGTATCTAACATGCGCAAGTGGTGCGAATTAATCTCCTCCGCGGCCTTTACACGGATCACTTTTGACCGCAGGTGGTTCAAACATTTATGCTTGACCACCGTCAATGTATACGCCGGAAACGCCTCGACCGACAACGCGGCACGTCGCTCCCACACCGCGGCAAAACTCTCCATGACAAGATCTTCCGCCATTGTAACATCCGAAACATAAGTAACTGCAAAACGAATAAATCGTTGCTGATACTTATCAAATAGGAAGTTAAACGCCTTCAACGTTAAATCAGATTTGTCAGGAAGCATTGATGCGCAAGGTAATGGGATAATCTGTACAAATATACAAAAAAAACCAATAAACAAAATTTATTTATCTCTTCCGGAGCCCGTCGGTGCAGAGAAATCGCATGCTTTTACCCTGTGCGCGCGCTCGGAAAACGCGATGATCGGAGCAAATAAACACAGCTCTTCTTTTTGTATTTTGCGGGAGGAACGGTTCGACCGAATATGCACAGATAGAGACAATCCACTATCACTTTCTAACTTTTTAATGGGCTATTTCATAAAAATTGATACTAAAAAGTTGATTATAATTAAAAAAATCCGTATTTTTGTAACAACAGGAAAACTGCAATACTTATGATAAAACGAGAATTACTATTAGGAGATGAGGCTCTCGCATTGGGAGCTATCAACGCGGGGCTTTCGGGGGTGTACGCCTACCCCGGCACACCCTCCACCGAGATCACCGAATTCATTCAAGGCAACGCTCTGGCTGCCGAGCGGGAGATCCATTGCACATGGTCAGCCAACGAGAAAACAGCCATGGAGGAGGCTTTGGGCATGTCATTTGCCGGCAAACGTGCCTTGGTCTGCATGAAACACGTCGGCATGAATGTGGCCGCCGATGCTTTCGTCAACTCGGCGATGACGGGGGCCAACGGCGGCTTGGTAGTGGTGGCGGCGGATGATCCGTCGATGCACTCCTCCCAGAACGAGCAGGACTCCCGTTTCTATGGGCGTTTCGCCTTTATCCCCACCTTCGAGCCCTCTTCGCAGCAAGAAGCCTACGACATGATCGGGGTGGCTTTCGAATTTTCCGAGAAGTACCATATACCCGTACTGATGCGTCTCACCACCCGCATGGCACACTCCCGCGCCGTGGTCGAGGTGCGCGATGTCAAAGCACAAAACACGGGTTCCTATCCTGAAAATGCACGGCAATGGGTGTTGATGCCCGGCAATTCGCGCGCAAGATATAAGGTATTACTCGACGACTACCGCCGCTTCGAAGAGGAGGCCGCTGCCAGTGGTTTCAATCGCTATATCGACGGTAAAAACAAGTCGATGGGCATCATCACCTGTGGCATAGCCTTCAACTATTTGATGGAAAACTACCCCGACGGATCTCCTTACCCCGTGTTAAAAATAGCACAATACCCCCTGCCCACAGACCTTGTGCGTCGGTTGGCTGCGGAGTGTGATTCGCTGTTGGTGATCGAGGAGGGGCAGCCCCTTGTCGAGGAGTCGTTGCGTGGCATTCTACCCCTTGCCAAACCTATTCGAGGCCGCATGAGCGGGGAACTTCCCCGCACGGGTGAACTCACACCCGATACTGTCCGCGCCGCCTTGGGACTTCCCGCACACGAGGAACATGCTCCCAGCGAGATGGTTGTGCCGCGTCCGCCCGCACTCTGCGTCGGTTGCGGACACCGCGATGTCTACACCGCACTCAACGACGTACTCAAAGAGTTTACACACCCCAAAGTCTTCAGCGACATCGGTTGCTATACTTTAGGCTGGCTGGCTCCGTTCCATGCCATCGACTCGTGTGTGGATATGGGTGCTTCGATCACCATGGCCAAGGGCGCTGCCGATGCCGGACAATATCCTTCGGTGGCCGTGATCGGCGACTCCACATTCACCCATTCGGGTATGACAGGACTGCTGGATGCCGTCAACGAAAAGAGCAACATCACCATCATCATCTCCGACAACCTCACCACCGGCATGACGGGAGGTCAAGACTCGGCCGGTACCGGTCGTATTGAGCAGATCTGCACAGGGATCGGGGTGGACCCGGCACACATTCGTGTGATCGTGCCCCTGCCCAAAAACAGGGAGGCATTACACACCATGATCCGCGAGGAGATTGCTTACAACGGCGTATCGGTCATCATTCCCCGCAGGGAGTGCATCCAGACCGCAAAACGTCATAACGCTAAAAAAGAATAACTTATGAAACGAGACATCATACTTTCGGGCGTGGGAGGACAGGGAATCCTCTCCATCGCCACGGTAATCGGCAAGGCCGCCCTGACCGAGGGGCTCAACATCAAGCAGGCCGAAGTGCACGGCATGAGCCAGCGCGGCGGTGACGTACAGTCGAACCTGCGCATCTCCTCCACACCCATTGCATCCGACTTGATTGCACACGGCAGTGCCGACATCATCATCTCGCTGGAGCCGATGGAGGCACTGCGCTACCTGCCGTGGCTCTCGAAACAGGGCTGGATCATCACCAACACCACCCCTTTCATCAACATCGACAACTACCCCGCTGCCGAGGCTCTGAACCAAGCATTGAAGTCGTTGCCTCACGTGATCGCTATCGACATCGATGCCATTGCCCAGCAGACAGCCTCTCCGCGAGCTGCAAACATCGTACTGTTAGGTGCTTCGGCACCATTTCTGGATATTGAAGCTGAAAAGTTGGAACGCGGCATCCGCGACATCTTCGCACGCAAAGGCGAAGAGGTGGTTGCCATGAATCTCGCAGCCTTCCACGCAGGATATGAATATGCTAAAAAAATGATAAAATAATGGAGTTTCCACTCAAAATAGCCACGCTCGACACGGTGCTGGAGAACATGGACATCACAGACATTTCGCAGGCTACGATTCGGCAGTCGGGCGACATCGCTGCACGCATGGAGCGCGCCACAGGATCGGAATTTCTACACCTCGAAATGGGTATTCCGGGCTTGGCACCCGAAAAAATTGGTGTCGATGCCGAATGCAAAGCCCTCGAAGAGGGTGTCGCTTCGCGCTATCCCAACATGTTCGGTATTGCCCCGCTCAAGCAGGAGGCAGCCCGTTTTATCAAAGCCTTCCTCAACGTTGACATCGCCCCGCAGGGTTGTGTGCCCACTGTGGGTTCTATGCAGGGCAGCTTCACCGCATTTCTGCTCTGCTCGCAACTCAATCCCAAGAAGGACACCATTCTGTTCATCGACCCCGGATTTCCGGTGCAGCGCAGTCAGGTGAATATTTTGGGTATTCCGAGTGTCTCGTTCGACATCTACGACTTCCGTGCAGATGCTCTGCGCGAGAAGTTGGAGAGTTACCTCTCGCAAGGTAACATTGCCGCCGTGGTCTACTCCAACCCCAACAACCCCGCATGGATCTGCCTCACAGAGGAGGAGTTGCGCACCATCGGCGAACTGGCCACCAAGTACGACACCATCGTCATCGAAGACCTTGCCTACTTGTGCATGGATTTTCGCAAACCGCTGGGACGACCCTTCGAGGCTCCCTATCAGGCCTCGGTGGCGCACTACACGAACAACTACATGCTCATGTTGTCAGGCTCGAAGATCTTCAGTTACGCCGGGCAGCGCATCGCTGTCGTGGCGGTGTCGGACACACTCTACCAACGCGTCTACCCCGAATTGAAACGCCGCTACAACATAGGGCGGTTGGGCGATGCTTATGTGATGTCGATCCTCTATGCCGCCTCGTCGGGCACAAGCCATTCGGCACAATACGCACTGGCCGCTATGTTCAAGGCCGCTGCCGACGGCACGTTGGACTTTGTGGGCAAGACAGCCGAATATGCACGTCGTGCCAAACTTTCGAAGCAAAGTTTCCTGCGCCACGGCTTCCACATCGTTTACGACAAAGACATGGCCGAGGCGGTAAGTGACGGATTCTTTTACACGATCGGCTACCGCGACCTCACCAGTTCGGAATTGCTGAAAGAGTTGCTGCTCTACGGCATCTGCGCCATCTCGCTCACCTCAACAGGCAGCCACCAAAAGGGTATTCGCGTATGCGTCTCCCAGATGAATGACGCGCACCAATTCGACCAGTTGGAACAACGCCTAACCGCCTTTGCGCAAAATCACCAAGCATAACCTCCCCATGACAAACTACACCACCGCAGCGCAGGCTGTCCGGCTCATCCGCTCCCACAGCAGTGTCTATATCCAAGGCAGCACTTCCATTCCCGAAGTACTTGTACAGGCCATGGCCGACCGAGGCCCTCAACTCACCGATGTGACAGTCTACTCCGGATTTGCCGTAGGTCGTGCCGATGCCCCCTATTGCCAACCCGAATACAAAGACACCTTTCTGGTGAACAGCCTCTTCGTGGCGAACAATGTCCGCCGCTGGCTGGCACAGGGTTACGGGCAGAGTATTCCTGCTTTCTTGGGCGAGATTCCGGGACTTTTCCGCAGCGGCCTACTTCCCGTGGATGTGGCTATTCTCAATGTCTCGCGCCCAAATGCCGAGGGCTTCTGTTCCTACGGCATCTCAGCCGACTTGGCTGTCTCGGCTGTGGAGTGTGCCAAAATCATCATCGCACAGGTCAACACCGCCATGCCCTTCTCCTACGGCGATGCCGTGATCCACATCTCGGAGATCGCCGCAGCCGTGGAGGTTCATGAGCCGTTAGTCGAGGTGCCGACAAGCGTGCCCGACGATGTCGAGACCAAAATCGGCAACTACATTGCCGCACTTATTCCCGATGGTGCCACGTTGCAGATCGGTGTGGGAGGCATTCCCAATGCTGTGTTGGGTGCTCTCACTCACCACAAACACCTTGGCCTGCACACCGAAGCGATGACCGACGGGGTGCTTCCGCTGCTCGAAAGCGGGGTGATAGACAACTCCCTAAAAAAAGTACTGCCCGGCATCACCGTGGCATCACTGGCCTTGGGCTCTCGGCGACTCTACGACTACATGGACTATCGCAAAGATTTGGTTATGAAGGATGTGGCATGGACAAACGACCCGTTCCGCATCCGACAGAACCCCAAGGTGATGGCTATCAATTCTGCCGTCGAGGTGGATCTCACAGGGCAGATCTGTGCCGATTCAGTCGGTCAGCGCATCATCTCCGGCGTGGGTGGACAGCATGATTTCATGTACGGAGGTTCCCTTTCGGAGGGTGGCAAGACCTTCATTGCCATCCCCTCAACTACGGCAAAAGGCGAGTCAAAGATCTCGGCACTGCTGACCGCAGGCGCAGGAGTGGTCACCACACGCCACTTGATTCAACACGTCGTAACTGAATATGGTGTGGCCTGTCTGCAAGGTAAGAACCTCGCCGAACGGGCACGGGCACTGATCGCCATCGCCCACCCCTCGGCACGCGAAACATTGGAACGCGCTGCCTGCGAACGATTTGGCTATTCGTTTATCCGTCTCAAATAAACAACGCAACCTAAAAAGCGGCAACAAATAAGAAAGACCGCACGATCCTCGAGCCTGTCGAGAGGTCGCAAAGGCAATCAGCATCGTGCCCCTGCGACCCCTCGACAGGCTCGAGGATCGTATGGGTT
>JAVXCD010000016.1:0-17523 GCA_036659655.1 Alistipes sp. | reverse complement strand
CTCGCGACCTCGCGACAAGCTCGAGGATCGTACATCGTTGTCTTTGCGACCTCTCGACAAGCTCGAGGATCGTACATCGTTGTCTTTGCAACCTCTCGACAGACTCGAGGAGCGTGAACAGAGCAGACTGTCTTGCAATTTGCATAATATCGTCATGTGGATGTAATGACTTTGTAACATTCGTTTTGTTCCTTTGTACCATAAAATTAAACGAAATCCTATGAGTCCTCTTTTCACCTTTATCGTCATCGTTCTCGGCGCACTGGCCGTGATGGGCATCGTGGTGGGTGTCGCCAACGATGCAGTCAACTTCCTCAACTCGGCCTTAGGTTCGAAAGTCGCCCCCCGCAAAGTGATCCTCTGGGTGGCAGCCGCAGGTATCATGGTTGGCACACTCACCTCCAGTGGCATGATGGAGGTGGCACGCAGTGGCGTATTCTACCCGCAGCAGTTCTCTTTTCAGGAGATCATGATGCTCTTTTTGGGCATGATGCTCGGCAACATCATTCTGCTGGACGTGTACAACACCCTCGGACTGCCCACATCGACCACCGTGTCGATGGTCTTCGGGTTATTGGGTGCGGCGATGGCGGTTGCCCTGTACCGTATTTCGTTTGACCCAACACTTTCGCTGGCCGACCTTTCGCAGTTCATCAACTCCGGCAAGGCGATGGTCATCATCTCGGCCATACTCCTCTCGGTGGTATTAGCATTTGCCGCCGGCACGCTCTTCATGTATATTTCGCGAATCATCTTCTCCTTCCGTTATGCCCCCATGCTTCGCCGATTCGGTGCGGTCTGGTGCGGTATCTCCTTCGCAGGAATACTCTATTTCGCCCTGTTCAAAGGCCTCAAAGATTCGGGACTGATCCCCACAGAGATCAATACGTTCGTCAATGAGCACGTGATGGTCACGCTGCTACTGTTCTGGGTTATTGCCTCGCTGGTGCTGTGGATCTTCCAACTATGGCGCATGAATATCCTAAAAATCACTATTTTAGCAGGCACATTCGCTTTAGCTTTAGCTTTTGCCGGCAATGATTTGGTGAACTTCATCGGCGTACCGTTAGCCGGCTACGACTCCTACCAAATTGCGCAGGAAGCGGGCAGCGAGACGATCATGATGTCGCAATTGCTGGAGCCGGCGCATGCTAACTTTCTGATTCTTGTGGGCGCGGGCGTGGTAATGATTTTGACGCTCTTTTTCTCAAAAAAATCGATGCACGTCACCGAGACCGAGCTCTCCCTTTCGTCGCAACACGAGGGTGATGAGCGATTCGGATCAACGGTTTTCTCCCGCGCAATTGTACGTTCAACCCTCGCGATGAACAACTTGTGGTCGAGCATCATGCCCAAACGACTGCGGGTAAACATTGATCACCGTTTCGAACAACTCCCCCTTGAGGAGCGCAGTTCAGCCTCCTATGACCTGATACGTGCCGTGGTGAACCTCACCGCCGCCGCCATCTTGATCTCCATTGCCACCTCCTTCAAACTGCCGCTCTCGACGACCTATGTTGTCTTCATGGTCGCCATGGGTTCGTCGCTCGTAGATCGTTCATGGGGTCGTGAAAGTGCCGTATATCGCATCACAGGCGTGATGGCGGTCATCACAGGCTGGTTCGTGACAGCCTTGGGCGGTTTCCTGATTGCTCTCTGCGTGACCTTTGTACTGGTATGGGGCGGCTGGATTGCCGTGGTAATAGCAACGGCGTTGTGCGCCCTGTTGATCATCCGCAGTCACCGCACCAAATCAGAAGAGAAGAAAGAGGAGGAGCGCGCCCGACTACGTCTCGGTGATGACGAAAGTGCAGATGAGGTGCTGTACAGTTGCATCAAAGAGGTCTGCACCACCATGGAGCAGGTGACAAAAATCTACAACCGCACGCTGGTGGCCGTGTTCAAGGAGAATCGCAAGGTGCTGAAAGAGATGGTACAATCTTCCAATACACTGTTCGAAGAGGCACGTGTACGCAAATACGAGGTGATGCCCACCCTGCGCCGACTACAAAACTGCGACATCGATACAGGGCATTTTTATGTGCAGGTGGTAGACTACCTCTCGGAGGTGACCAAGGCACTCATCCACATCACACGTCCCGCCTACGAACACATTGACAACAACCACGAAGGGCTCTCCAAGGGGCAGATCGTTGACCTTATGCGGGTGAATGACGAGGTAGAGGCCATCTTCGACAAGATAAACGAAATGCTCCAATCCAAAGATTTCTCGGACCTCGACCTCGTACTTGAGATGCGCGACAAGCTTTTCGATACCATCGTGGAGGCGATCAAAAATCAACTCCGCCGGATCAATAGCGACTCCTCTATCAGCACAAAAGCCGGTGTCCTTTATTTGACCATACTTAATGAGACCAAGACCATGGTGCTTCAGGCGCGCAACCTGCTGAAGTCACAGCACTATTTTCTGGAACATAAACAATAAGAGACTATTTCTCGTTCTTTAACCTGAGTACTAAAAACAACATCACCGCAACCTATGCAAGTTGCGGTGATATTGTTAAAAATAGACGGCTTGCAAGGAGCAAGACCCGCAAGTTTAGTTATCCGACTTTTTGATCTCTTTGGCCAGTCTTGCGGTCAGTAAAGGCAATATTTTGTGCAAATCGCCCACGATACCTAAATCTGCCACCTGAAAAATAGGCGCGTACTTATCTTTGTTGATAGCCACGATAAAACCGGCCTCTTCCATGCCTGCCAGATGCTGAATAGCACCCGATATGCCCAATGCGAAATAGAGATCGGGACGTACCGTTTTGCCGGTCTGGCCGACTTGACGGCAGTGATCCATCACCCCGGCATCGACCATGGCACGCGACGAAGAGACCTCTGCACCAAGTACATCAGCCAATGCCTGCAAGGTGCAGAAACCCTCCTTGCAACCAACACCGCGACCACCCGACACCAAAATATGAGCCTCGGCAATATCGACCGCCCCCTTGTCTACACAAACATTCTCAATCAGGCGAACCCGAAAACGCTCCCGCTCAAATTGAGGTGCAAAACGCACAATTTCCCCGCGGCGCTCCACCTCTTTGTCACGGCTACGCATAACACCCGGACGCACCGTCGACATCTGCGGACGGTGATCGGGACACTGGATGGTTGCCATCAGGTTGCCGCCGAAAGCGGGTCGTGTCATCATCAACTCCCCTTCGGGCGAGATCTCCAACTTCGTGCAGTCTGCGGTGAGTCCCGTTTCCAGACGAGCCGACAAGCGCGGTGCAATATCGCGGCCGATGGTGGTGGCTCCGAAAAGCACAATCGAAGGATGGTATTGCATGATAATCTGATACATAGCCTGCGCATAAGGCTCTGTAATATAATCTTTCAATTCGGGTGCATCAGCACAGATTACCTGATCTGCACCATGCTCAATGAGGCTTTGTGCACGGTCAATGACACCATCGCCAATGAGCACAGCCACAACTTTCTCACCTAAGGTATCCGCCAAATCGCGGGCTTTACCAAGAAGTTCGAAGGCGACCGAACCTATTTTGCCTCCGCGTTGCTCAGCGAAGACGAATACATGTTTATATGTTGTTTTGTCCATAATCTCCACTAATTTAGATGATGAATTTTTCTTTTAACCGGCTCATGATGATGCCGACAGCCTCCTCGGCATCGACCTCAAAGAGTTCTCCCGCACCTTTCAGCCCCTTGGTGAATGTTTGTCTCACTTTGGTTGGCGAACCCTTGAGTCCCAACTGTACAGGGTCAATGCCGGTTTTATCGGCATTCCAGATCTCGACAGCGTGATCGTAAGCATCCACAATGCCACCTACCGACATATAACGCGGCTTATTAGCTGTGGCAAGAACGGTGATCAGGCAAGGAGCCTCAACCTCCAAGAGTTGATACCCTTCTTCCGTCTCGCGCTTGATGCGGAACGTCTGCTTGCCATCATACTCCAAACCTGCTACATAGGAGATGTGAGATATGCCAAGGTGTTCGGCCGTCTGTGGACCCACCTGTGCCGTGTCGCCATCAATAGCCTGACGGCCGGCAACGATCAGATCCCACTCCAAGTGGCTCAGCGCACCCGCTAAGGCGTGCGAAGTAGCCAACGTGTCGGCACCTGCAAATTTCATGTCGGTAAGCAGGATCGCACGATCCGCTCCCATCGCCATCGCCTCGCGAAGGATCAAATCCGCCTGAGGAGGCCCCATGGTGATGACCGTGACTTCGGCGTTATAACGCTCTTTCAACTGCAAGGCCATCTCAAGCCCGCCCTTATCGTCGGGATTCATGATGCTCGGAACGCCCTCACGGATAAGTGTGCCTGTCGCAGGGTTTATGCGTATCTCCGTGGTATCGGGTACCTGCTTTATGCAAACTACTATTTTCATATTTTGTCTGTTTTTTTAAGAAAAATAAGCAATGAACAACACTACTTATTTGAATAATTTCGCTGCAATAACCATGCGTTGCACTTCGGAGGTACCCTCATAAATCTCGGTGATCTTCGCATCGCGCATCATCCGCTCTACGGGATATTCACGGGTGTAACCGTAACCTCCATGGAACTGTACAGCTTTGGTTGTGACCTCCATAGCCGTCTCCGCAGCATAAAGTTTTGCCATTGCGGCATCAGTCGAATAAGGTTGCTTCTGATCCTTTTTCCACGCTGCACTACGCACCAACAAACGAGAAGCCTCCACACGAGTCTGCATATCGGCCATCTGGAACTGGGTGTTCTGGAAAGCGGAGATCGAGCGACCGAATTGCTTGCGTTCTTTGGTGTAGTGTACCGTCTCGTCCATCGCACCCTGTGCGATGCCGAGAGCTTGGGAAGCGATACCTATGCGGCCGCCATCCAACGTCTTCATAGCCACACCGAATCCACCGCCTAACTTGCCCAACATGTTGGTAGCGGGAATGCGGCAGTTATCGAAGATCAACTCGCGTGTTGCCGAGCCCCGGATACCCAATTTGAGCTCCTTCTTGCCAAAGGTGAAGCCGGGCGTACCCTTCTCCATGATGAAGGCGGTGATCCCCTTTGTTCCCAGCGACTTATCAGTCATAGCGAAGATCACGTAGACATCGGCATAACCCGCATTGGTAATGAAAATCTTGGTACCGTTGATGATGTAATCATTGCCATCGGCCACCGCCATGGTCTGTTGTGACGAGGCATCCGTACCTGCATTGGGCTCGGTGAGGCCAAAGGCTCCCAGCCACTCACCCGATGCCAGACGGGGGATATAACGGCGTTTCTGCTCCTCCGTGCCATGCTCCAGAATCGGAGCCAGACACAGCGAAGTGTGTGCCGACAAGATCACGCCCGTGGTGCCACAGACACGCGACAGTTCTTCAACGGCTATCGTATACATGATGTTATCGCCGCCTGCTCCGCCATATTCTTTCGGCGCGGGAATGCCGAAAAGTCCCAAGCGGGCCATCTTTTCGACGGTTTCTTCGGGGAAGCGTTCCTGCTCGTCCACTTCGGCGGCAAGAGGCTTGACCTCTTTTTCGGCAAATTCACGAATCATCTGTCGAAAAAGTTGTTGGGGTTTTGTCAGTTCAAAATTCATTGATCTATCTTTTTTCTTAATATTCTAAACAGTTGTTACACAGTCATTCCACCATCAACACTCAGCACCGCACCGTTGACATAGGCAGCCTCCTCCGAAGAGAGGTACAGATAGGCAGCCGCGATCTCTTCGGGCTTGCCCAGACGACCTACCGGAACTTTAGCACGCATGCCCTCAAGCACATTTTCCGGCATTTTAGCCACCATCTCCGTTTCGATGAATCCGGGAGCTACGGCGTTGACGGTGATTCCCTTGCGGCCAAGTTCACGCGACAACGTTTTGGTCATGCCGATGATACCGGCTTTCGTAGCTACATAGTTGGTCTGGCCAAAATTGCCATAGATGCCCACCACCGACGAAGCATTCACGATGCGGCCGTAGTTGTTGATCAACATATATTCCGAAACGGATTTCATACAGTAGAATGTACCCGATAGATTGACATCTATCACACTCTGCCACTGCTCGTTGGTCATCTTTTTGAGTGAACTGTCATTGGTGATGCCCGCATTGTTGATCAAAATATCGATGCGACCAAAGGCCTCGAAAGCCTTTTTTGCCGCAGCCGACACCGCGACCGAATCACTGGTGTCAACCTGCTCAAAATTGAGGGTTAGCCCCTCAGCAGCAGCCTTGCTCACCATCTCTTTACCTCGTGCAGCGTTACGTGCCCACACGATCACTTTAGCACCCTCTTTTGCAAAAAGAAGAGCCGTTGCCGCGCCAATACCGGCGGTTCCTCCGGTGATAATAGCGACTTTGTTTTCCAGTCTTTTCATAGTTTCTATTTTTAGGTTTTAGTTTCTTATACAAATTGTTTTGTGTGTTTCAATTTGGCCGTACCGATGATGCACTCTTTGCCTTCGTCGTTGCAAAGCAAACACTTCACCGTACCGATGTGCTTTTCGAGATTCACCTCTATCACCTCAAACTTAGCCTCATAGGCAGCCTCGGTGAACACCGGTGCACGAAACGACATCTCCTGTGAAAGGTAGATCGTCCCCGGTCCGGGAAACAACATCCCGAAGACCTTCGAAAAGACGGCTGCCGACAGGAATCCATGTACAATGGGGCGGCCAAAAGGAGTTGTCGCCGCATAATCTGCATCCAAGTGAATGGGGTTGCAGTCGCCCGTAATTTTCGCAAAAGCAATGACCTCTTCTTGCGTAAATTTCACAGCTAACGAGAATGTATCGCCTACTTTAATCATTTTACACCGGGATTTAGCATTGATTTCAAGTCATCGGCAATGATCAGCGTTGCCTCGGTGGCTGCCTGTACGTCGGCAACGGTAAATTCGGGGTTGATCTCCGTGAGCACAATGCCACGCGGAGTGATCTCCATCACACCCATTTCGGTGATGATTTTATTCACCTGTCCCGCAGCAGTCAGCGGCAAGCGGCAAGCCTTCAAGATCTTCGGAGCTCCCTTAGCCGTATGCTCCATGGTCAACACCACCTTGCGGGCACCGATGAGCAAGTCCATTGCGCCACCCATTCCCGGTACTTTCTTGCCGGGGATAATCCAGTTGGCCAGATCGCCCTTTTCATCCACCTCCAACGCACCTAAAAAAGTCACATTCACGTGACCACCGCGGATGATGGCAAACGAATCGGCCGAAGAGAAAGTGACAGCACCCGGCAGAGCCGAGATGAAGCCGCCACCGGCATTGATATATTCCGGATCCTCGTGCCCCTCTTCGGGTGCAGGCCCCATGCCTAATAATCCGTTTTCGGTTTGAAGCGTGACGGAGACCCCCGCGGGGAGATAGTCAGGAATTGAGGTCGGAAGTCCGATACCCAGATTCACAACGTCACCGTCTTCTATTTCGAGAACTGCGCGCTTAGCGATCACCTCTCTCATGCTGTTTTTGTCCATATTCGTATGTTTTAGTTTAGATTGTTTGAATTTGTTACCGAAGTTATTTTAGTGCTATTTTTGTTCCTGTTTTTGTTCTATCAATCCGATTTTAGCGGGCTAAATGAGGATTGATAGGGCGAAAACCGGGGCGAAAAGAGCCGAAAAGAACGAGATTAATAAATTTAAAACAGTTTTTTAGATTGTTTAAATTTGTTACCGAAGTTTCTTAAGCGCTATTTTTGTATTTGTGCTTCGTGGCGGCTGACATATTCCTGCGCCAAAAACGAAGCCACATCGTCGGCATAGGTATTCATTCCGAAGCCGGCATCATAGCCCAGTTCCTTGGCCAGTTCGTGGTTGATGCGCGGACCTCCGCAGGCAACAATCAACCGGTCACGCAAGTTCTCGGCCTCTAAAAGTTCGATCAACCCGATCAGGTTCTGTACATGCACATCCTTCTGTGTCACCGTCTGAGACACCAGAATAGCATCCGCATGCAGTTCCATGGCTCGTGCCAGAAACTCCTCGTTGGGCACCTGACTGCCTAAGTTGTAGGCCTCGATCATCTCGTACCGCTCCAGTCCATAGTGACCCGCATAGCCCTTCATGTTCATGATGGCATCAATGCCCACCGTATGTGCGTCGGTACCGGTACTGGCACCCACAACGATCAGTTTACGCCCGATATGCTCGCGGATGTAATCGTCCGTATGCGTCATATCCATCACCGTACTCTTCACCTTGGGCACACGAATGGTGGTGTAATCCACCGTGTGGCTGCACGAGCCGTAACAGTTGCAGAAGGTGAAGCCGGGTGTGAGTTCGCGGATGAAGACCACCTGCGGATCATTGAAACCCATTTTGCGCAACAGTTGTTTGGCCGCCTCGGCAGCCTCATCGCCCACAGGCACCGGCAACGTGAAACTGAGTTGCACTTTGCCGTCATTCATCGTATCGCCATAAGGCTTTACTTTGGTTCGGTCGAGCGTCTTATCAAAATCTTTTGCCGCCGTAGAATAAAGTCCTCCGCTCATATTAATTATTTTTTTTCATGATGTCAATAAACGGATTGAGGTAGTGTGCCCCTTTCTCGCAAACTCCGGCAAGGCCTTTGCCTCCGGTTTTTGGTCTGCGAATGTCGGCAAAAATACCCTTCTCCAACGCCGTAAACAATCCTTCGTGATCGATTCTTTCGAGCAGCGCAATGGCTTTTTCCAGCACATCGTGCGCCCGTTTGCGGATCACGCCACCTTCGCGAAATTCCACCTCTTCCCCGATATTGCGCAGGTTGCTGAAGATGTATTTTGCATTCTCGATGGACAGGTAACGATCCGACATAAAGGGGGTATGAAGAGCCTCCGTGGGCATGCCCAACAGTTGAATGCCTTGGTGTGTCCAGATCCCGATGAGGTTGAACAACGCATCCTGCAAGTGGCCGCGGAAGATGTTACCGGTCATAAATTTCGTGGGCGGCATATATTTCAGTGTCGCTTTGGGGAAAATCTCGCGGGTCATTTGCGCCTGCGCCAACTCATAGAGGAAGCCGTTTTCGAGTTCTGGATCCATCTCGAACGCATGCCCCAGCCCCATCTGCTCTTCCGGCAGTCCGGCCAACAGAGCCAACTGCTCGTTGATGATGTCGGAAGCAAGTACCGTATGAGCCTCTTCGAATGCATCGGCCGTAGTCAGGTAGTTGTCCTCACCTGTATTAATAATCACCCCCGCATAACTGTTAATCACGCGCGAAAAGTACTGATCAACAAGTGTGCGTTGCATGTTGATGTCGCGGAAAAGGATGCCGTAGAGAGCATCGTTGAGCATCACATCCAGTCCTTCGAAAGCACCCATCACAGCGATTTCGGGCATACATAATCCCGAACAATAGTTACACAAGCGGATATAACGTCCCACCTCCTCACCGACGTTGTCGAGAGCCGTACGCATGATACGGAAATTCTCCTGCGTGGCAAAGGTTCCACCGAAGCCCTCCGTTGTTGCGCCGTAAGGCACATAGTCCAGCAAGCTCTGCCCCGTAGTGCGGATTACGGCGATGATGTCGGCACCCTGTCGCGCCGCAGCCTCCGCCTGTACCACATCTTCGTAGATGTTTCCCGTGGCCACAATCACATATAAATACGGTTTGGGACCCTCGCCGATGCGCTCTATATAAGATTCACGGCGACGGCGACGCGTCATAATGCGCTCCGTCGAGGCTTGGATCAACGGTTGCAGCGTGCTGAGAATACTTTGCCTGTCGGCAAGGGGCAGCGTAGTGACATCAAGGCTGCCGTCCGCCATTTTCTCAGCAATCTGCTGTGGTTGTAGACCAGTGTGGATCATCGTGTTGGCCAAATAGAACAACACGCCTTCCCCCAGTACACCATGTGATTTGAGGGTATCGACTACCCTGTTGGGCAGTGGCACGCCCTCCGAAGTTACCCCGTCAATACCGACCAGTCGGCACAACGTGCGTTCGACAGCCACTGTGGTGTAATTCACCACGAATTGCTGCACCTCCTCGGCAATACTGCCTGCTAACTTGCGGGCGTATGCCACTTGTTCGAAATCGAGACCTAATTTACTGTTTGTCATATCTTTTTATTCATGCTTAATTGCTTGATCCAATAATTGTTGTGCACCGTCGATCCACGCTGCATCCACACCGAGCATCCGCCCCACAGCCAAGGCTTCGTGCGGCACTTCGCCGTCCGCAACCTCCGTGAGCGTGTAGTCCATCCCCTTGTCCGAGAGCCCGCGCACCTTTAGGCGGCGGCTTTGGGCGTGGAGTAAATTGTAGTGCGTAGTGATCACACAGGCCGCGCCCGAGTGACCGATCAGGTTGACCAAGGCCGAAACCAAAGCCGTACCCTCCACAGGATTGGTAGTTCGTGCCGGTTCATCCAGCAGCACCAGCACCTGCGACTGCTCACGCACCGTTGCAAGGATTTTACCGATCTCCGTAATCTCCGACGCAAAAGAGGAGAGCCCGCTTTGTTCTGCCGTAGCATCGCCTATGCGCAGAAAAAGTTGTCGGACGGGGCGGATTGTGGCAGCAGTGGCCGGAATCCCAAATCCAAATTGGAAAAGGTACTGCGACAAAGCCAGCGAACGCAGCAACACCGTTTTTCCGCCCATATTTGCGCCAATAACCGTCACCGGCAACTGCCCATAGGTGACATCCACGCTTTGGTAATTTTTGCCCGTGACCTCCAACGCAGCGCGTATCTCAGGATGGAAAAGTCCGCGGTATGTGGTCTCCCCGTCGGTCGAAATTGCGGGGAATATAAGATTCAATTCATTCAATTGCATCGCCTTGGCCAGTAGTAGATCAACCTCCGCCAAGGCTGACAAAGCCTCTTTGAGTTGCGTAAGATAGGGACGCAAACTCTCGGTCAGGGTGTGACAAATCTGCTGTTCAATCTCGCGGGAAGCCCTCAGCAGAGTCTCTTTATCACCACTGCCACTGCGGATCTGCCGCCGCAGACGCCCCAACTCCTCATCGTAGGAGTCGTAAACATAGAACGAAGCGATGCCCGTGTTGTCGGGATCAAGTAACCGCCGTACCGTACACAGATCGGGCAGAGCCACCGAGGTGATTCCTGCCTGCGTCAGCAGCGGTTGCACCTGAGTACAGAGCAATACCAACGACTTGATCTCAAAAAAGCACACTTCGTCGCCATCCACCCCCGCAGTCAATTGTTGGAGCGTTGCCTCGCAGTCTTTAAGTCCCTGCAATTTGATGCCGATCATCCGAGCCGTCGAGCGACGAGTCGCAAGTCCGCTAAGGATCAGTTTGTCGTGAAATTCCCGCAGTTTCGCATAGGCACAGCTTATCTGCTCCGCACGGTCGAGCATCGGACTCTGTAGGAGCAGACGACGACCCACAGCCGAGCGTAGTTGCAACGCATCGGCCATGTACCGTATTCCACAAGGGGAATCTATGATCTCTCTAAACAGCATCGGCATTCTTCACAATATCATACACCGGCAACGCAAGGGCTGCCGATAATTTTTCACATAACATTTCCGAATCGAGTACCACTCCATTCGGAGCCACCGGGTTGACACAAACCGCAATCAAACGACTGCGCTTGAGTACCCGAAGACGACCGCCCATGGCAATAAAATTGCGCCAAGAGGCGTGAGTCATACATATTTTCGTAAAATCCCGCACTACAATTTCGGGTTTTCGTATCTTTTTATCCGCACACAGTCGCTCCGCAAAATTGTCGGTCAGCGCACCCGAAAGGTAGAACGTTCGGCAACCCGCAGGCAGACTCCACACCGGAGTAGACCGCAACGTTGAGGCCAACCGGAGGTCATGTACTTCGCCCCCCTCATCCACTGCCCACACCCCGCTTTCGAGCGGTAACAGCCGTGCCGCAAGCGACAGATCCACAAGTGGCAGGTCGATTTTTTCCACCACAAATGCCGTGCGCTCAATCAGCGTACTCACGTGAGTCGAGCAAGCCGCACCGGTCGATAAAATCAACGCATCGGTCACCACAGGCGAGGCTGCACTCATGCGCGAAAGAGCTCCATCCACAAGCACCAAGTCTACACCAAAACGATCCACACCCGCGATCCATCGGCCTAAAGCGGCTGTTGAGGTGGGACCCGACAGCATCACCTCCCCATCGGAGAGTGCACGCGCCGTGACCATGCGTCCCAGCGCCGTACCCTCGTCGCTGACATCCAGCAACTCCGCCACCACACCGAGACGATGCAGGTATTTTTCGCTCGTGGCAAAAACCATCCCTGCGTGCACGTTGACCGCAGGTTTGGCATTTCCCGTGAGACAATCTTTGGTTTCGCCGTCTATCCCGATTGATGTGACCGCCGTACACCTTCCCGACACCGGCAACCGACGCAAAATATAATTCAAGCACTCGGTTTTGCCGGTATTTTTCTCTAATCCGATAATCGAAACAGAGCGGTGGCGGAGTATTTCCGGGATAAAGGGCATGGCATTATCAACTATTTTTTCTGATGCGCCTTTTCGTAGCGTTCCTGTCGCAGCAAGTGTGTAGGCTCAAGACTCATCATCTGCCCCTCCAACAAGCCTGCTACACCATCTGAGGTCGCTGTGTGATGTTCACACTGCTCGCAGTGGCACTCATTGTGGTACTCCTCAGGTTCGGTATAGGTGGTGATCACTCCTTCGAAATTACGCAGGACTACCTTGCCGGGAGACTGCGAAATGATGTAATTGGGCATGACCGGAGTCTTGCCACCACCACCCGGAGCATCCACCACGAAGGTCGGCACCGCATAACCGGAGGTATGTCCCCGCAGAGCCTCGATGATCTCGATACCTTTCGACACCGGAGTGCGGAAATGTTCCAAGCCCATCGACAGGTCACATTGGTAGATATAATAAGGACGCACACGGATTTTCACTAAACCTTGCACCAACTGTTTCATGACGTAGACACAGTCATTCACACCGCGAAGCAACACCGACTGATTTCCTAACGGAATACCGGCATCGGCCATGCGGGCACAAGCCGCCGTAGCCTCAGGAGTGATCTCGTTAGGATGATTAAAGTGTGTGTTCAACCAGATCGGATGGTACTTTTTCAGCATATCGACCAATTCGGGCGTGATACGTTGCGGACAGACCACCGGAGTACGAGTACCGATACGGATGATCTCCACATGCGGAATCGCGCGCAACCGTTGGATGATGTACTCCAGTCGTTTATCGCTGACCATCAGTGCATCACCACCGGAGAGCAACACATCGCGCACTTGTGGCGTAGCGGCTATGTAGTCGATAGCCAAATCGATCCGATCCACCGGCATCTCGTCATCCTTGTGTCCGGCGAAACGACGACGTGTGCAGTGACGGCAGTACATAGAGCACATATCGGTGATCAGCAGCAACACACGATCGGGATAACGGTGTGTAAGTCCCGGAACGGGAGAATCCTCGTCCTCGTGGAGCGGATCAAGTTGATCGGCAGCAGAAATATGGGTTTCCATCTCTGTGGGGATCGACTGCCGACGAATCGGACAATGAGGATTATCGGGATCTATCAGGCTCAAATAGTATGGCGTAATAGCCATACGGAGGGTTTTGAGTGAGGTCTTCACTCCATACTCCTCTTCGGGTGTCAACGTGATGTAACGCTTCAACTCGTCAAGAGTCTCTATTCTGTTTTTCACCTGCCACTGCCAACTATTCCATTGTTCATCCGACACGTCAGGATACAGCACTTTTCTTCTGGATTGCATCTTGGTTATTTTTACGTGATGAAAAATCGTTTTCGCCGCACAAACCTTGCTTTCGCTCGGAGCGTCGACTGCAACGCGAAGTCGACCGGGCAAGAGGTGATTTGCTCATCTTCCACCAAGTCAACCTGCTTTTTTAAGCGTATAATTCAGTAAAAATTTTGCGCAATTTCTCCGACTCACGCAGCAGTTGCAACGTGATTTCGGCATGACCGCGTGTGTAACCGTTACCCACAATCATCGTCACGTCGCTACCTACACCCTCAGCACCCAAAGCTGCCTTGGTGAAACTGGTTGCCATAGAGAAGAAGTAGACCACACCGCAATTTTTCGTGCAAAGAATAGAGGTCATCTCCGTATCCGTAATATTCACGTTGTTGATGGTCACGTCACACATAGCGCCGCCCGTGAGTTCTTCGATCTTCTCCAACACAGCCACCGGTTTTGTCGCGTCGGCCGCAAAAACATAGTCACAGAAGCCCAATTCTTTCATACGATCCGTGCTGCGTTGACTGTGGCACAGGCCGATCACCTTACCCGTCACACCGGCACGTTTTTTCGCCTCGTAGCAGCAGAGCATACCCGACTTGCCACCGGCACCGATGATCAGCACCGTATCGCCGGGCTTCACCAATTTGGCTGTCTGTGCCGGAGCACCCGCCACATCCAAAGCCGAAAGAGCCAGATTCTCAGGCATATCACTCGGAATCTTAGCATAGATGCCACTCTCGAACAGAATCGCCTTGCCGTCGATGTCCACCTGATCAATCTCCGCACGAATATCTTTGATGCGGTCAATGCGCAGCGGTGTAAGCGACAGCGACACAAGAGTTGCGATTTTATCACCCACCTTTAGGTCGGTCGTGCCCAACAGAGCATCTCCGATCTTTTCGACTGTACCCAGCAGCATACCACCCGACCCGGTAACCGGATTGCGGTGTTTGCCCTGTTTGGCCACGATGTCAAGCATAATTTCAGCGATACGCGCCTTGTCGCCACCGGCCTGCTCCGAAATTTGAGTAAAGCTGGCAGAGTCGATATTCAGCGTCTGTACGTTGATCAGGATTTCGTTGTCATAGATTTCGTCCATGTTGTTGTCAAGACGCTCTGCCGGTTGCGGAAGAACACCCTTTGGTGCAAGTACACGGTGTGTACCGTATTTATTCCCTTTTTTCATATAAATTGAAAGTTGTTTGGTTGGTTTGAAAAATTTAGAAACTGTTTGAATTTGTTACCGAAGTTATTTGAAACCGTTTTTTACTCTATTTGACACGAGGGGCTAAGCCCAGGATAACCCGCGCTTCCGCCGGCGAAGCAACCGGTCGGCCTAACTCTTTGGCTAAACGCACCACCTTAGCGACCAGTTCTCCATTGGATTTGGCCAGCACACCCTTCGAGAGGTAGACATTGTCCTCGAAGCCGACGCGCACATGACCGCCATCGATAATCGCCGCTGCGGCAAGCGGGAACTCATAGCGTCCCACACCTGCAACCGTATAGGTGGCATCTGCGGGGATACTGCCGCGCAGGAAGACAAAGTCACGCAAGTCGCCGCCAATACCGCCATTGACCCCCATCACAAAGTCGAAGTGCATGGGGTCAACAATGAAGCCTTGTTTGCGTAGTCGCAGAGCCATCTCAATCATGCTCTTGTCGAACACCTCGATTTCGGGTTTGATGCCCCGCTCAATCATGCGCTGTCCGAAATATTTAATGGTATTCTCCGTATTTTCGAAGATGTCGTCCCCGCCGAAATTGAGCGTACCACAGTCGAGGGTCGCCATCTCGGGACACAACTCCGTGGGTTGCAACCGCTCGTCGTTGGTCATGCCGACAGCACCGCCCGTCGAAGGCTGAATGATCGCATCGGGACAGCACGCACGAATAGCTTCCATAACCAAACGGAAACGCTCTTTGCTTTGTGTCGGAACTCCATTGTCATCGCGGACATGGAGATGAATTAAACTGGCACCTGCATCATAGGCTGCCTTGGCTTCCGCAGCACATTCGGCAATGGTGTAGGGAACGGCCGGATTATGCTCCTTGAGCACCTCGGCTCCACAGATTGCGGCTGTGATGATGAGTTTCTCCATCGTGATCCTGTTTTAATTGTTTCGCTGGCACTTTTTGGGAACCACACAAGTTCCGCTGGCACGGCACACAACTACCGGTTCACTCAGTTTGTCAGCTGCCGAATCGGAAAGATCGGGACGCGGCACAATCACTTTACGTGCTTCGAAAACCATCCGACGCGAGGTATTACCCTCTGAGACGATCTCACCGGAAGCCTCAATAAAGTCACCGGCATAGACCGGAGCCATAAATTCGACACTATCGTAAGCCTTGAAAAGCCCTTCGTCGCCATCGCGGAGAATAAGCAGTTCCGTGGCCACATCGCCAAAAAGCTGGAGCATCTTTGCTCCGTCCACCAAGTTGCCGCCATAGTGTGCATCAGCACAACTCATGCGGAGTCTGATAAGAGATTTGATAGCCATATTAATTTTGTTTTGTATAGATATAATTGATAAATATTCCCGGCGTATGAACCGTTTCGGGAACTAACTCGCCACAAGGCACCACCTTCTGCGCCTCAACAATCACCACATCGGCAGCTGTCGCCATCAGGGGATTGAAATTCTGAGAAGTTCCCCTGTAAATCAAGTTACCCGATTCGTCTGCAACCGAAGCACCCAACAGTGCGAGATCGGCATGCAGTGGTTTTTCGAGCAGGTAATCGACACCATCTACGGTAATTACCGGTTTCCCTTCTGCAACAATGGTTCCCAGACCCGTCTGGGTCAACACACCGCCCAAACCAGCGCCGGCTGCACGGATGCGCTCGGCGAGTGTTCCCTGAGGCACAAATTCGACTTTGATCTCTCCTGAATTCATCTTTTCGCCCGTGATTGGGTTGGTTCCAATGTGGGTGACGATGAGTTTCGAGACATGGCCACCGGCAACCAAAAGGCCTTGCGCCTTATCAGGAAAAGCGGTGTCGTTACAAATCAAAGTCAGATTGCGCACATTGGTTTTTGCCAAGGCAGAGAGGATTTCAGTTGCCGCACCGACCCCCAAAAAACCACCGACCATCACTGTCATTCCGTCCTTGACGAGAGCAACAGCATTGTGTATGTCAATTTTTTTACTCATTGGTTAATATTGTTTTAATCCGAAACATATTTTCATTAGATGGATTACAAAGATAAACAATTTTCGGATTATAGCAAACATATTGGTATAAAATATTATGCAAAGATCCGTCTATTTAGACAATAATAGTAGCAAATTAGATCTAAAAACGATTTTAATTATGAAACTGTTTGAATTTATTACCGAAGTTATTTGAGACTATTTTTGTTCCTGTTTTTGTCCTGTAAATCCGATTTTAGCGAGCTAAATGAGGATTTATAGAACGGAAACTGAGGCGAAAAAAATCGAAAAGGACAAGATGAATAAATTTAAAACAGCTTCTAAGACCGGACACCATACTAAACAACAGTGAAGGATAACACGCGGAGACTGTCCGAATCTGTTTTCGCCCTGCCCTGCGGACGTAACACCCGTCTCACATCGCATAAAACACATTCGCTCCTCGAGCCTGTCGAGAGGTCGCAAAGACAACACGCACAATTCCATTCGATCCTCGAGCCTGTCGAGAGGTCGCAAAGACAACACGCACAATTCCATTCGATCCTCGAGCCTGTCGAGAGGTCGCAAAGGACACGGTGCTGATTGCCTTTGCGACCTCTCGACAAGCTCGAGGATCGTGCATATGTTTTGCCCTGCTCTGTCCTGCTCTGCTCTGTTTTGTTCTGCTCTTCCGACTTGGCAAAAAAGCGTGAAGAAATCGGAGGGCTAAAAATGCCCGGAAACG
>JAVXCD010000015.1:13868-17710 GCA_036659655.1 Alistipes sp. | reverse complement strand
AGCTCATGAAGCAGGATCGAATGCAGACGGCAGTTGAAGGCGGGTTCGATGTTGAGGTGGTATTCCCAAAGTGCGATGGCATTGCTCTTTTCAGGGTAGACCGTTTGATTGGCGTGAGGAATGTTGCCGGCAACAAATTTTGCCAATGCAACGGCGTTGTCCCACGTCGGGACATCGGCGCGTAGCAGCGTGTCGAGACGGAAATAGATGCGGAGCGCCTGCGCACGAAGTGTATCTTGTGTGTAGGTGAAGCGGAATTGCGTGGTGTCGGCTGCATAGGGATTTGCGTTACGCAGCAGCTCGACGCGCTCGTTCTGCTGTTGTTCGGTCAGATAATCGACAACCTGTTCGCGGAAAACATAGCGACTCAACAGAAACAGGACAATCAACACTCCGATGAGCGAGAACAGTACGATACCGGTGATTTTGGCGAATTTCTTCATAGGAAGATGTGTTTGGGGTTAATTTTACAGACGCTAACCGTCAGTCGATTTCAAAGGTACGTTCCTCCTCGCCATCGGAGGTGATGCGCACGGTCATCACGTCATCGGGCAACAACCCTTCGATCTTCTCCGGCCACTCTACCAGACACAAGTCCCCCGAATAGAAATACTCTTCGTAGCCGAAGTCGTAGGCCTCTTCAATGCGGTTAATGCGATAAAAATCGAAATGATAGATGTTACGTCCTGCCGTGGTAAGGTATTGATTGACGATGGCAAAGGTCGGACTGGTCACCAGGTCGGTGGCACCCAACTGCGCCACAATCTCGCGGATGAGCGTCGTTTTCCCGGCGCCCATTTCTCCGCGCAGAGCCACCACGGTACGCGTGCCGAGCGAGGCGATCACAGCCTCGGCAACCTCGGAAAGTTCCGAAATGGAATTGATGTGAAGCGATTTCATGTTTATTTTTTTGGTTTGAGAACGATATACGGTACGAGCATCTCCTCCATCGAGATACCGCCGTGCTGGAAGGTATTACGGTAGTATCGGATGTGGCGGTTTGCATCGTTGTTGTAGACCAGAAAATCAGTGTTGTAGGCGAAAATATAGCCCGATGTGAGGTTACTCGAAGGTAACTGAATATCCTCAGGACGGGTCACCTCATAAACCTCCCGCGAATTATAGGCCATATTGCGCCCTGTTTTGTAGCGCAAATTCGCCGAAGTCTCCTTGTCACCGGTCACCTTCACGGGATTATCCACGCGGATGGTACCGTGGTCGGAGGTGATGATGACCGTATGCCCGTGCTCCGACAGCAGTTTGAGGATGGTAAACAGATCCGAATGTTCAAACCACGACCGAGTCAGTGAGCGGAACGAAGCTTCGTCCTCGGTCAGTTCCCGAATAACCTCTGTTTCAGTACGGGCATGCGAAAGGATGTCCAGAAAGTTGTAGACAATGACCGAAAAATCGGCATCATACACCTTTTGTATATTGTCGATGAGTTTTCGCCCCGCCTCGGGCCGCACCAATTTGTCGAACGAGAACTTCCATTTTTTGCCATTTGAGGTCAGCAGACGGTGCAAGAACTCCTCCTCGTACTGATTTTTGCCCCCCTCTTCGTTGTCGTTGAGCCATCGCTGGGGCATCAACTTATCAATAGCCAGCGGCATGAGTCCGGCAAAGACCGCATTGCGGGCATACTGCGTCGCAGTGGGTAGAATCGCACAGTAGAAGTCGTCGGAGATAACATCATAGAAACCCCGTAGCAACGAGTAGATCGAACGCCACTGGTCGTAACGGAAGTTGTCGATCAACAGCACCGTGGTCTTGGCATTCTGCTCGGCAATGGGAAAGATGTTGGTACGCATGAGCGTGTGCGACATCACGGGGGTCTGCTCCGCGCGGTTATTGATCCAGTTGTAATAGTTGCGACGAACAAATTTGCAGAACTCCTGATTCGCTTCGTGCTTCTGGTAGGAGAGCACCTCACGGATACTCGGATCGGAAGTCTCCGCCAGATCAATCTCCCAGTTGGTGAGTTTGCGGTAGAGCGAGCACCAGTCGCTGAAATTATCGGCCATTTGCAGCGACGAGGTAAGCCGCCCGAACTCCGACCGGTAGTCGGCCGTGGTCTGTTCGGTCACAAGCTGCTGCGAATGCACATTTTTCTTGATGGAGAGCAGTACTTGGTTCGGATTCACAGGTTTGATCAGGTAGTCGGCGATCTTCGAGCCGACGGCCTTGTCCATGATGTTCTCCTCCTCACTCTTGGTCACCATGATCACGGGTGTCGATGGGCGAATCTCCTTGATCTTCGGCAGGGTCTCCAGCCCCGTCATGCCGGGCATCATCTCGTCGAGAATAATCAGGTCGTAAGCCACCTCGGTAGTCATGTCGATGGCATCGTAGCCGTTGTTGCAGGTGTACACCTCATATCCCTTCGCTTGAAGGAATAACACGTGAGGCTTCAGCAGTTCGACCTCATCGTCGACCCAAAGTATTTTAACCATAAGTTTACGCTAATATTATACAAAGGTAAATATAATTTCTATAAGAAAAGAATGTGAATTTACGTGAATTTATTGTGCAGGAGAGAGATTATTTTTGAATGTTCTATAACGTCGTGATTCATACTCTTTTAATTTATTTTTCACTTTAGCCCGATATTTGTTATTACTCTGTTTGAGCGGCAGATAACCGTAAAAATAAAAATTAATAAAAAAATGTCATCGATTATTGGTGAATATACAAATAAAACGTATATTTGCAGTCCGATAGGGGAACTTAATTTAAAACACATATAGATATGACTAAGGCAGATATCGTAAGCGAGATCGCAAAAAGCACTGGTGTAGAGAAGGTGCAAGTGCAGACAATTGTTGAGGCTTTCATGGAGAGCGTCAAGGGGTCACTCAGTAAGAAAAACAACGTATACCTCCGTGGGTTCGGAAGTTTTATCGTTAAGAAACGTGCAAAGAAAGTTGCTCGTAACATTTCAAAGAATACGACAATTACCATTCCGGCACACAACATTCCTGCATTCAAGCCCGCAAAGAGCTTCGCAGTGAATGTGAAATAATCCAAATAACAAACAGGTAATTCAAAAAAATTAAAACTATGCCGAGCGGTAAAAAAAGAAAAGGGCATAAGATGGCTACCCACAAGCGTAAGAAACGTCTGCGCAAGAATCGTCACAAAACTAAAAAGTAGGTAGCACCTTAGTGCTAAACAATAGATAAAGCTAAAGGACTTGCTCCTTTAGCTTTACCTATTTCAAAGGCTTTTTTATAGGCGGGATTTGTTTATCCCCCTTCTTCACGAGCCGACAGTGGAAGAACTGTCACAACGAGAGGTCCTCGACTTCTCACACCCTTGGAGTTAAAAATAGTTTAATACCAATCTGTTAACTATTTTTCATCTGCTACTTCAGACCAAAAAGCAGTTCAATAATACCTATTAATCACGGGAAGACGTTTCGGCGAAAACAGCGTGAATTAAAATAATGAATCGAGAATTAGTCATAAACGTAAATCCAACCGAGATATCCATCGCCTTATGTGAAGACAAGACCCTTGTCGAGCTCAACAAGGAGCAGTGCCAGACAGGTTTTGCCGTAGGAGATATCTACTTCGGAAAAGTACGTAAGATCATGCCGGGACTCAACGCGGCATTTGTAAATATCGGACACGAGAAGGATGCTTTCATCCACTACCTCGACTTGGGCAATCAATATTCGTCGTTGAAGAAACTTGTGGACACGCAACAACCCGGCAAGCGCGCACTGCATGCCGACACCATGAAATTAGAACCGGCCATCGACAAAGGGGGTAAGATCTCCAGCTACCTGCAAGTGGGTGACAGCATCATGGTGCAGATTGCCAAAGAGGCCATCTCGACAA
>JAVXCD010000015.1:0-13860 GCA_036659655.1 Alistipes sp. | reverse complement strand
AAAGGGGGTAAGATCTCCAGCTACCTGCAAGTGGGTGACAGCATCATGGTGCAGATTGCCAAAGAGGCCATCTCGACCAAAGGGCCACGCTTGACGGCCGACATCTCGCTGGCAGGGCGCAACGTGGTGCTGGTTCCCTTCACCTCGAAGGTGTTCCTGTCGCAAAAAATCCGAGCCGTTGAAGAGAAAAAACGACTGAAGCGCATTGCGGCAGCCGTCTTACCCAAGAATTTCGGTGTCATCATCCGCACAGCAGCCATTGAGGCGAAAGACGAAGACATTGAGAGTGATATTCAGACACAGATCGACCGTTGGCACAAAACCATTCAAGCCATCCGCAAGAGTGCGGCTCCGGCGTTGCTCATGGGCGAGTTGAATCGTGCCAATAGCATCATCCGCGACACGCTGAACGGTTCTTTTTCGCAAATTGTCGTCGACGACGAGGCCACCTACAACGAGATCCGCACCTACATTCAGCAGATCGACCCGACCAAGGAGAAGATCGTCAAACTCTACAAGGGCAACGTGCCTATTTTCGATAATTTCGATATTTCGAAGCAGATCAAGTCGCTCTTTGCCAAATATGTATCCCTGCGTCGCGGTGCTTACCTGATTATCGAACATACCGAGGCGATGAATGTGATTGATGTCAACTCAGGCAACCGCACCAAAGCGGAAGACAATCAGGAGCAGACGGCGATGGATGTCAATCTGGCCGCGGCCAATGAGATTGCCCGTCAGTTGCGCCTGCGCGACTTGGGTGGCATTGTGATCATCGACTTCATCGACCTGCACAAAGCACAAAACAGGCAGTTGTTAGTCGACGAGATGATCAAAGCGATGGCTACGGACAAGGCAAAGCACACGGTGCTCCCGCTCACAAAATTCGGCCTGATGCAGATCACACGCCAACGAGTACGCCCGGTGGCTATCGAGGATGTGACGGATGTCTGCCCCACCTGCAACGGTACGGGCAAGATCGAACCCACGGTCTTGTTGGACAAGAAAATCGAGAACCAGATTTCGTTCCTCACGCAGGATCGGAAGCAGAAATACATCAAACTTCTCGTCAGCCCCTATGTGGCCACCTTCCTGACCCATGGTCTGTGGTCGTTGCGCCGCCGTTGGATGTGGAAATACAAAGCACAGATCAAGATTGTTGCCGACCAAAGTATCGGTATTGTCGAGGTGCATTACTACGACAAACAGGGGATCGACCTAATTAAGGAATAGTGTTATGACTGCTCAAGAGCAGATGGCACAGTTTGCCGCAACCTCGAAAGTCGTTGCCACACTGTACCGAGCATCTAAAAATAAGGGTACTACCGTCCATCTGAAAGAGTTGGTCGGCGGTGCTCTTTCGTTTTATGCAGCAGCAGCCATCCGCCAAACGGGCGGCATCCACACCTTTGTCGCCGAAGATCGAGATGCGGCGGCCTACCTGCTCAATGACTTTTACGAGTTACTGGACGAGAAGCAAATCTATTTTTTCCCTTCATCTTACAAACGTTCGATCACCTACGGCGCAGAGGATGCACAGGGGGTGGTACAACGCACCACAGCTCTCAATGCCATCAGCAACTTCAAGGCCGGTTATCTGGTGATCTGCACCTACCCGGAGGCTCTTGCCGAGCGCGTGGTGGATAGCAAGTCGCTGCTGCGAGAGACGATCAACGTCCGTGTAGGCGACTCCATCTCGATTCCCGTGCTGGAGCAGGCACTGGAGCAGGCAGGATTCACACAAATTGATTTTGTCTATGAGCCGGGGCAATACTCCGTTCGCGGTGGCATTGTCGATGTTTTCTCCTATGCGGAGAGTAGGCCTTATCGGCTCGATTTCTTCGGTGACGATGTTGATTCGATTCGCCGTTTCAATATCTCAAGTCAACTTTCGGCCGACAAACTCGACCGCATTGAGATCCTGCCGAACCTCAACACCCGTCAGGCAGAGAAGGTTTCGCTGGTGCAATTTGCAGGTGTCGAGACGTTTTACTGGTTCTACGATGCCGACTACGTGTTGCGCAAAGTGAATGATGTACGTAAAAAACTATTGGGTGAGTTGGACGAGCCGAGCACCATCGACAACCACGTCACCAGTCGCAACGGACTACTGACAGATCTGGCCGACAATCGGATTTTCATCTTGCGGGACAACCTCAAAGAGCGCGTCGCCGACACGGGGATCGAATTTCACACCGCCCCGCAACCGAAGTTCAACAAGAATTTCGAGATGCTCTCCGACGAGATGACCCGCAACACCCTGCAAGGCTACACAACCTACATTTTGTCGGAAAACAAGGCGCAGATGGAGCGTCTGCAAAACATATTTCATCAGGCCGGATGCGGACAGGTGGCGGTCAACCCCCTCTCGCTCACCCTCCATGAGGGCTTCGTAGACCACGATCTGAAGTTGTGTCTCTATACCGATCATCAGATTTTCGACCGCTACCAACGCTACCGCATCAACGGCGAGATCAAGCGTGACGAGCAGATGACCGTTGCGGAGTTAAACCGGTTGCAGATGGGCGACTACGTGGTGCATTACGACCATGGCGTGGGTCGCTTCGGCGGACTGGTGAAGATCGAGGAGAACGGCAAAATGCACGAAGCCATCAAGTTGGTGTACAAGGACAACGACGTGTTATTTGTGAATGTCCACTCCCTGCACCGCATCTCCCGCTACAAGAGTGGCGAAGGTGAGCCGCCGAAGATCTATAAACTGGGCAACGGGGCATGGCAGAAACTCAAAAATGCCACCAAGAAGGCCGTCAAAGATATTTCGCGCGAGTTGATCGCGCTCTATGCCAAACGCAAGGCCAGCAAGGGTTTCGCCTTCTCGGCCGACACCTATTTGCAACAGGAGTTGGAAGCCTCGTTCATGTGGGAGGACACCCCCGACCAGCAGACCACCACGCAGGCCGTCAAGGCCGACATGGAGTCCGACCGCCCGATGGATCGACTGGTGTGTGGCGACGTGGGCTTCGGCAAAACCGAGGTGGCGATCCGCGCAGCCTTCAAGGCAGCAACGGACGGCAAGCAGGTGGCGATACTTGTGCCGACAACCATTCTGGCTCTACAACACTACCGATCGTTTAGCGATCGTTTCCGCAACTTCCCTGTCCGCATCGAATACCTCAACCGCACCAAATCCACGAAAGAGACCGCACAGATCATCACCGATCTCGAAGCGGGCAAAATAGACATTCTGATCGGCACGCACAAGATCTTGGGTAAGCAGATCAAATTTCATGATTTGGGCTTATTGGTGATCGACGAGGAGCAGAAATTTGGCGTGACGGCTAAAGAGAAACTCACACAACTCAGTGTGAGCGTCGACACGCTGACCCTGACAGCCACCCCCATTCCGCGCACCCTGCAATTCTCGCTCATGGGCTCGCGTGATCTCTCGGTCATCTCGACCCCGCCCCCCAATCGACAGCCGATCGTCACGGAGTCGCACGTCTTCTCCGAGGAGCTGATCCGCGATGCCATCGAAACCGAACTGGCACGCGACGGACAGGTCTATTTTGTACACAACCGCGTGGACGATCTGTTGCAACTGCAAGGAGTGATCTCGCGACTGTGCCCCAAAGCACGCATTGCCGTGGGTCATGGACAGATGCCGGCCGCACAACTTGAGCGACTGATCATGGACTTCATCTACGGCGAATACGACGTGCTGATTGCCACCACGATCGTCGAAAACGGCATTGATATTCCCAATGCCAACACCATCATCATTGACAACGCCCAGAATTTCGGTTTGAGCGACCTGCACCAGTTGCGCGGACGCGTGGGACGCAGCGACCGCAAGGCCTACTGCTACCTGCTCTCGCCGAGCGACGACCTGCTGACCTCCGATGCACGCCGACGGTTGCGCGCCATCGAGGAGTTTTCGGATTTGGGTTCAGGCTTCAACATCGCCATGCAGGATCTCGATATTCGGGGCGCGGGCAATCTGCTGGGTGCCGAGCAGAGCGGTTTCATCGCCGACATCGGATTCGAGACCTATCGCAAGATCATGGACGAGGCTGTCAACGAGTTACGTACGGAGGGGTTCGATGTGGCGGGGCTGAGCGACCAAGAACAAACGGTGGTGGATCAGATGCGTTTTATCGACGATGCCACCATCGAGTTGGATGTCGAAGCCGAGTTGCCCGACACCTATGTCGGACAACAGGCCGAGAAACTCCGGCTCTACCGCGAATTGGATTCGACCAAAGACGAGGAGTCGCTACTCAAATTCGCCGAGCGACTCACCGACCGTTTCGGCGCACTGCCCCGCGCGGCGACGGAACTATTGAACGTTGTACGGCTGCGCTGGGAGGCAATTCGACTGGGCATGGAACGGGTGAAAGTGAAAAACGGATTGATGATTGTATACTTTGTCGGCGAGGAAAATTCACCCTACTACAAGAGCGACACCTTCATGGCGTTACTGCGGAAAGTGACCCAAAAACCCGACAGATTTGTTTTGAAACAGCACAATAATCGACTGGCGATGACCGTTAGAAAAATAAGTAATGTAGAGGAGGCATATAAAGTGTTGCGCGAGTTATAAAGGCTAAGAAACTGAAACAGTTTTTACGTAGTGAATTTAATTATCGACATAGGAAATACGCTCGTTAAGTTGGCCATTTTCGACAAGAACGAAATCGTCCTGCAACACAGTATGGAGCACCGCGACACCGCGATGCTCGATGTGTTGTTGAACCGCTACCCAACCCTCGACAAGGCCATTATCTGCTCGACGCGAGGGGATTGTGAGGAACTCATCGGCAAGATCCGTTCCCGCATGGCCTGCTGTCTTGAATTTACAGCTCACGTCGCTGTCCCCATCAGCAATGCCTACCTCACACCGGCAACATTGGGGCGTGATCGGCTGGCTGCCGCTGTGGGTGCAAGCGTGCTGCATCCCTCGCGCAATGTACTCGTAGTGGACTTCGGCACAGCCCTCACCATTGACTTGGTGACGGCCGACGGCACCTTCCGCGGCGGAGTTATCTCACCGGGCATGAACACACGTTTTCGCGCCCTGCATCACTACACGGCTCAACTTCCGCTGTGTGAAGTCACGGAGGAGATTTTGCCGCTGGGAAACACCACTGCCACCGCCATCGAACAAGGAGTGATGAACGGCATTGCCTTTGAAATCGAGGGCTACATTGACCGAATGAGCAACGAATTTGCTGATTTATGCATAATTTTTACCGGAGGAGACGCGAAATACTTTGTGAAACGAATTAAAAATACGATATTTGCAAATTATAATCTGGTTCTCTACGGATTGAATAGAATTTTAGAGTATAATACAAGTGAAGAAAATCCTACTTAGACTGGTTGTTGTTGCAGCCTTAGCGTTGCCTTGTGCTACATGGGCGCAGACAAGCAGTATAAATGCCTTCTCTCCCTATTCGATGTACGGCATCGGAGAGCTCAACACGCAAGGTGTGCTCTCGTCGCGTTCGATGGGTGGAGTGGGTGTGGCTATGCGCAATCCGGGCGTGGTGAATCTATTCAATCCCGCGGCATTCAGTGCTACCCATCAGAAAAGTTTCCTCTTCAACTTCGGGTTGGAGGGTCAGAGTTATTTCAACAAGCAGCAAAGCGGTGATCTCTCGAAAAAGAACTCCCACACCTCGTTCAACTTTCACGACATTGCCTTTCAGTTGCCGATCACCAAAGGGCTCGGACTCGGATTCAGCCTCACTCCTTACAGCAGTGTGGGTTACCGCATGGCCAAGAATCAGGTGGATGGCAATTTCGGCTGGGGCAACTACAGTTATCAGGGCGAAGGCGACATCACGGAGGTGAAAGTGGGCATGGGCTGGGAGGTCTTCAAGAACTTCTCGATCGGCCTCTCTGCGCAGTACTACTGGGGTGACATCAACCGCGACTTCACCATGACCCCGACCAACATCGTAGATAACTCCACCATCGTCTCCACCATCGGCAAAGACAAGTACAGCATCTCCAGCATCAAAGGGCAGGTGGGTGTACAGTGGGATGTCATCAGTAGCACCAAGCGCATTCTAACGTTAGGAGCTACGTTCGACTTCGGTGGCGACCTGAATCCGGAGGTCACCAAACACATCTCAGTGGGAGATATGTACAACACAACGGTCAAGGGCGACACCACCCATTTGGCGTTGATTCTACCTCATCAGCTCGCCTTCGGTGTCACCTACCAAACACCCAAGTGGGTGCTCGGTCTGGACTATGTCTACCAAAGTTGGGGCAGCCAAAACCGCCGCAATACCGAACTGAGCAGTTCGGGGTTCGAGGTGGCTTACAAAAATACAAGTACCATTAAGTTCGGTGTCGAATACACACCCAATCGCTACGACATACGCCACTTCCTAAACCGCTGGTCCTATCGCATGGGTGTTCGCTACGGCGGCTACAATCAATCGTTCGGCTCGAAAGACATCTCACAATATGCCGTCACGGCAGGTATTGGGATTCCGGTAAAATCGCGCGTTATCTCGGCTATTAATATAGGTGTAGAGTATGGCAGCCGCGGAGCCAACGGCAATATCGCGGATCGCATCGGGATCGTAAAACAGCAATATTTCAAATTTGCCATTGGATTCTCCCTGTTTGCAGGTGCTGAAAACGGTGAATATTGGTTCTTGCGCCCCAAATACGAATAGCATAAAATCTAATAAAAAACCATAAAATTAAGACACATGAAAAACATTAAACTATTGCTCGCCGTAGCACTTGCTTTTGTCGGGGTCGCGACAATGGCACAAGATTTTAGCCAGCCCCAATATGCGAAATGGGGTGAAACGGCAGAAGACCGTAAATCCAATCTACTGACCAGCAACTTCTTGAAAGAGAGCTGCAACAACCGGGACTTTAACACGGCTGCTAAATATCTGAATATTCTGATCAAAAATTGTCCCGATGCCTCGGTCTATATCTACTCCCGCGGAGCCACTATATATAAAAATAAAATCAACGCAGCAAAAAGCATGGAGGAGAAAGATATGTATGTTGATTCTCTGTTGTTGATGTATGATATGCGTGCACAACATTTCGGCAACCACCCCACACAAGGCTTGGCTTACATTCTCAACCGCAAGGCACATGAATACCTCTCTTACAAACCCAACGACCGCGCCGGTATCCGCAAGGTCTTCTTGGAGGCCATGAATGCTGCCGGCGAAAATGCCGACCTCCAGACCGTCCTGATCTATTTCAGCAACCTCTGTGAAGATTATAAAAATACAGACCAGATTACACCTGAAGCATTGATCGCGGAGTACGATCGACTCACACCTATGTTTGTCGGTGATTCCGATGCTGTCGAAGCCAAAAAACAGTTCGATGCCTGCTTCGGAATGAGCGGTGCGGCAAATTGCGACAATTTGGAGAAAATGTTCCGTAGCCGATTAGAGGCTACCCCCAACGATGCTGTACTGATGGGACAGGCATTTAGTTTGATGTCACGCGCAGGATGTACCAGTGATTTCTACTTCTCGGTTGCTGAGAAATACTATAAAATTAAACCCACGTCAGAGACAGCATTGTTCCTTGCTCAATCCTTCCAAAATAAGGGTGACTACGACAAGTCCACAAAATATTTAGGTGATGCCTTGGCTACGGAGAAGAATCCTGTGGAGCGCGAGAAACTGCTGATTCATATTTGCATGGTTGAGTATATCTCGAACGATATTCCGTCGGCTCTTTCCGCTGCACGACAGGCGCGCGATTTGAACCCGCAAAACGGTATTGCTTACTTCGTGATTGCACAATGCTACGCCTCTTCCGCACAATGCACAGGGCTCGTAGGACAAGCCGTTTACTGGGCTGCTTACGACACCATGTCGCAAGCTGTGTCGCTGCTACCCAATGATTCAAGCTACCTGCCTACGGCCAAAACCATGCTATCAGCCTACCGCAGCCGCTTCCCAAATTCGGAGGAGTGCTTCTTCAACGAGTTGAAAGAGGGCAGCCGTTACGTTGTTAGTTGCGGTTATGCCTCAGGCGTCGCCACGACGGTACGCTTCAAATAGACCACCGAATGTTTCGGCACATCCATAGAATTGCCTTGGTAGCACTCTCCCTTGCGGGGAGTGCTACCTTGCTATTTTCATGCGAACAGCAAGCAGAGGATGACGCTGCGGATTTGGACGAAACGATGATGACCGAATACAGCGAAAACCTCACGGTGCTGATGTCGCAAAACGGTCAGAAATCCTATCACTTCACCACCCCGCTATTAGAGGGTTACTCCTTGGCCAAGGAACCCTATCGCGAATTTCGCAAGGGGGTGAAGATCATCACATATCAAGATGATTCCACCACCACGGTCGATGCCATACTCACCGCCAACTACGCCATCTACTTCGAGACGCGTCAGTTGTGGGAGGCAAAAGGAAATGTCGTCGTCACAAAATCAGACGGGAAAACCCTCTACACGGAACAATTGTTTTGGAATGCGCGTACCAACAAAATCTACTCGAATGTCGATTCGCGGATTATACAAAAAAACGGTGCAGACGACTTTGTGGGAGAAGGCTTTGAGTCGGATCAGGAGTTTAAGGATTGGCGTTTCCGTCGCATGACCGGACGCATGGAGGTCACCTTGCGCACCACAGACGATGCCGACTCCACGAACGTGGATGCCCCCATCGCACCTCCGGCAACAGACACGCCCAAACAGACAGAGCAGCCACGTCCTATCACCACCCCGGAAAAAGTTCGTCAACCGATGTTGATTCAGCAGCGGCAAGATCCTTCGTTGCGGGAACGCAGAACCGAACCAACCCGCGCCAAACAGTAGCAACTCGCCCTATGATAACATCCATCCTGTTGATTTTCATCATGTTGCTGCTATCAGCTTTCTTTTCCGGCATGGAAATCGCCTTCACCAGCAAAAACCGGCTTAAACTCGAAATCGACCGCAAACAAAACCGCCTGTTCGACTTCATTGCCAACATTTTCGCCAAGCGACCGGGGCAATACCTCACCACGATCTTGGTGGGCAATAATATTGCGCTGGTCGTCTATTCGCTCTATATGACCGTGCTGCTCCGCATGTTAGCAGGCGCCATGGGCTGGGAACAGGTCGCTCAGGAGGGGTCGGTACTCTTCGAAACCGCCGTGTCGACCCTCATCATCATCTTCGTGGCAGAGTTCTTACCCAAGTCCATTTTCCGCAACAATCCCAATTTTTACTATCGATTGTTCGCACCAATCATCTATTTTTTTTATGTTCTGCTCTACCCCATCGCCCGCCTGACGACCCTGCTGTCGCACGGCATTTTGCGTTTGATGGGGCGTAAAGTCGTGGCAAACAACACCAATTACAACTTCGATAAGACCGACTTGGTCTCGTTGCTCGACACCAACAACATGGAGAGTCAGCACGATGCCGATAATGAGATCAAGCTATTTCAAAATGCACTCGATTTCGCAGATCTGCGCGTGCGCGACTGCATGGTACCCCGTGTGGATATTGAGTCGGTGGAGATCGAAAACACCTCGTTGGCGCAACTCACTGCACGCTTTGTCGAAACCAAGTATTCACGCATTTTCATCTACGAAAAAAATATCGACAACATCATCGGCTACGTCAATTCGAAGAGCCTTTTTCACCAGCCGGAAACCATCCAGCAGGTGCTGATGAAGGTCAATTGTGTGCCGGAAACCATGCCGTTGCAACTGGTGCTGCAACGATTCATCAAGCACAAAAGCAACATCGCCGTGGTGATCGACGAGTTCGGTGGTACGGCGGGTGTCATTGCACTGGAAGATGTGCTGGAGCAGATCTTTGGCGAGATTGAGGATGAGCATGACAGTCAGGATCTCACGGAACATCAGGTCAACAAAAAGGAATTTATCCTCTCGTGCCGACTGGAGGTGAAGTACCTCAACGAGAAATACGAATTGGGCATCGCCGACAACAAGGAGTATGACACCTTGGCCGGTTACATCATTTACCACTACGAGGGCATCCCTGCTGCGGGCGAAACCCTGACCATGGATGGCTTGGAGGTGAAAATTCTGCGCACGACACGCTCGCGTATTGAATTGGCGCGTGTGAAGAAGTTGTAATAATTTTCAAGCTATTGTCGAGTAGATTTATCGGTTGCAAGTCGGGAGCATAGCAAGCTATGTGATTAATTTACAAGCGTAAAGATGCCAAAAAAAATCAAAACGAGTATCGCTAAATAATAAAAATAGACCTACTAAAAATACAACACTAATTTTTTTGCATTACTTATCTGATTCATAGTAGGTGTTTTCCGAATAAAATTACTACCTTTGACTGCTAATTCGAAATAAGAATAAATAATATAGAAATTTATGGCAAGTTTAAACACATTAAGAACCAAATTCGGTATTTTGCTGTCAGTGATCATCGCACTGGCATTGTTGGCTTTTGTACTCTCACTAAAGACAGAAATGGGCTTTTCGGGAAATGACCCCAAAGTCGGTGTGATCAACGGTGAAAAAGTGACCTATTCGGAGTATATCAACGAATACGAGAAAGTCAAGACCCAGAGCGGCGCCTCGGAAGGAGACCCACAGCAGGCTGATATGCTGACAAATGCAACATGGCAGACACTGATTTCGAAGTATGTCCTCATGCCCGGATTCAACAAGTTAGGCATCACGGTCAGTGAGGCTGAACGTTTATCTATTTTGAGCGGTGAGCACCCCTCGCAAGTTCTCTACAATGCGTTTGCAAATACGCGCACAGGAACCTACGACGTAGCGGCTGTGAGCCAATTTTTAGCGCAAGCCGAAACAAACCCGCAAGCAAAGCAGGCTTGGATTCAGTTGAACGAGCAGATGCGGACCGAGCGCGAGATTCAGAAATACATGGGTCTGGTGAAAGGCGGAGCGTATGTTAACAGCCTCGAAATCGCCCAAGGCGTGAAGGCTGCGAACAACACCTTTACGGGCAAGTGGGCCGGTAGAAAATATACTACGATTGCCGATTCGCTGATGGTGATTTCCACCGGCGAAATCAAATCTTACTACAAGAGCCACAAGGAGATGTTCAAGCAAAGTCCTTCGCGCACAATCTCTTATGCTGTCTTCGAGGTTACTCCTTCTGCTGACGACCTGCTGGCTCTGGAGACCAAAGTGAAAGAGGTAGGTAACGAATTTGCCGCTACCACCGAATTGAAATCGTTTATCCGCAACAACCGTAACGGTAAGATTGCCGATACCTACGTCACAGCCGCACAACTCTCCACGGAGGAGGCCGCCGCTCTGATGTCGGATCAAACATACGGCCCAACTTTGAAAAATAATATGTGGACCATGTCCCGTGTTGTTGATTCAAAAGTCGTACCCGACTCCTTGGGCATTAAACACATCGTCCTTCCCGCGACGGAAGAAAAATTGGCCGATAGCCTGATCACGGTACTGAACGCCGGAGCAGACTTCGCCCAGATCGCAACTCAATATTCGGTCTACGACGCAACTGCCGCCAATGGGGGCGAAGTGGGTGTACTCCCCTTCTCGGCTTTCACCGGTGAGTTTGCTGCCGCACTCTCCGGAGCCAAGCAAAACGACATCGTGAAGATCGCCGCAGGTGATGCCATTCAAATCATGCAGGTGTATCGTGCAGGCAACGCCGTAAAACAAGTACAACTGGCAACCATCACCTACCCCGTTGAAGCCTCTGCCGCCACCAAACGCGATATTCACAACGCTGCCGGCACCTTCACCGTAAATGCCAAAGGTTCGTTTGAAGCATTCAATGAGGCTGCCTCCACTGCCTCCATCACCCCACGCGTCGCATCGATCACACAGGGTGAGCGTGTTCTCCGCGGTGTGGAAGATTCCCGTGAAGTAGTACGTTGGGCCTATGGAGCCAAAGAAAATGCCATTTCCGAAATATTCAATGTCGGCAACGATTATGTCATTGCCATTTTGACAGGCATCGACGATGACACCTACGCTTCCGTAGAGAAGGCTACACCACAGATCAAAGCGGCTTTGCTGCGCGACAAAAAGTTCGAAGCCATCTCGAAAGAGATTTCGGGCACCTCTTTCGCCGAGCAGGCCAAGAGTCTCAACTCGGATGTTACCGACTTCACCGACTTGAATTACAGTGCTTTCTACATTGACGGCCTGGGCGTAGAACCCCGTCTGATTGGAGCCATCTCAGCAACCACCGAGAAGGGCGTTGCTTCGGCACCCATCAAAGGTTCTTCGGGCGTTTATATCTTCACCGTTGACAACATTGTGACTACCGACCAACAAACTGCCGAAGCCGAAAAAGTTCGCGCACAGGCTATGGCGGAAAATGTCCTCCAGCAATTAGCCCTGCCTGCCATCCAACAAATGGCCGACGTGCAGGATTTGAGTGCACGTTATTTTTAACGGCAAATACACCCCCTATAAAAAGAGGCCTGATTGGAATCAGGCCTCTTTTTTGTATTCGACAATGTGTTATTCGATAAAAAATCGTATTTTTGTGGAAACGATTACTTAATAGCATTTAATTATGGATAATTTCATATTTCAGAATCCCACGAAACTTGTTTTCGGAAAAGGTATGATTGCCAACTTAGCGACACTCATTCCCACTGACAAACACATCATGGTGACCTTCGGCGGTGGCAGCGTAAAGCACAACGGCGTTTACGACGAGGTGGTGAAAGCCCTTGAGGGACACAACTACATCGAATTTTGGGGCATCGAGCCCAATCCGGCCATTGAGACCCTGCGCGAGGCCATCGCCTTGGGCAAGGAGCACAAAATCGACTTTCTACTCTCTGTAGGTGGCGGTTCTGTGCTTGACGGAACCAAACTTATCGCCGCAGGACTGCTCTACGAGGGGGATGCATGGGACTTGGTGTTGAAGGGAAGTGCCACAGAGACCATTCCCCAAGGAACCGTCCTCACCCTGCCTGCTACAGGCTCGGAGATGAATCGGGGTGCTGTGATCTCGCGCCACGAAAGCAAGGAGAAATACGCTTTTTATGGCAACTATCCTCAATTTTCGATCCTCGATCCTCAGAAAACATTCACCCTGCCCGCACACCAAGTTGCCTGCGGTCTGGCCGACACGTTCGTGCATGTCATGGAACAATATATGACCACCACGGAGCAATCTGCACTGATGGATCGCTGGGCGGAAGGGATCTTGCAAACAGTAATTGACATCGCCCCGAAAATCCGCAAAAATCAGTGCGACTACAATCTCATGGCCGACTTCATGCTTTCAGCAACCATGGGGCTCAATGGATTCATCGCACTGGGTGTATCGCAGGACTGGGCTACTCACATGATCGGCCACGAACTGACGGCTCTGCACGGCCTAACTCACGGGGCAACACTGGCCATTGTTTTCAATGGTACCCTGCGCACGCTGCGGGAACAAAAACGCAGCAAATTATTGCAGTATGGCGCACGAGTTTGGCAACTTACCGACGGCACAGAGGAGGAACGTCTCGATCGCACGATCGCAAAAACCGAAGAGTTTTTCCGGTCATTGGGTCTGTCCACACGGCTCTCGGAGGAGCAGATCGGCGAGCCGACCATTGCCGAAATTGAACGTCGCTTCAATCATGCGAAGGTGGCTTACGGTGAAAAGGCAAACGTCACAGGTACCGTTGCCCGTCAAATTTTGGAAAACTGCAAATAAGAGTCCCCGTAAAACGGCCTTCAACTGTTTTTCTTGTATGGGTGTGATTATCTTCCACCGCGCGTAGCCAAGGTCAACGTCACAAGGCATCCTATTGCTACCGCACGATTCACAAATAGATAATCACATTACAATAAGATATTTAACTTGCATTTAAGATGACAGACAGGGACCGTTTAGGATAACCTGCGGAGATCGTCCACCAGAATAAAATGGGGTCCGAGCCTCGAGCCTGTCGAGAG
>JAVXCD010000014.1:0-18333 GCA_036659655.1 Alistipes sp. | reverse complement strand
CGCTTTTTTGCCAAGTCGGAAGAGCAGAACAAAGCAGGGCAAAAAACATGCACGATCCTCGAGCTTGTCGAGAGGTCGCAAAGGCACGGTGCTGATTGCCTTTGCGACCTCTCGACAGGCTCGAGGATCGGGTGGAATTGCACGCATTGTCCTTGCGACCTCTCGACAAGCTCGAGGATCGGGTAGAATTGCACGCATTGTCCTTGCGACCTCTCGACAGGCTCGAGGATCGGGAATAATTTCGCCAACTGCGACCTCTCGACAAGCTCGAGGATCGGGTGGAATTGCACGCATTGTCTTTGCGACCTCTCGACAGGCTCGAGGATCGGGTAGAATTGCGCATGTTGTCCTTGCGACCTCTCGACAGGCTCGAGGAGCGAGTAGAATATCTTTTTGACCAGTTTGAGGAGTAGAATGTTAGAACAAACCTATCTGGAATTACATCCTATCCATCAGTTTCTGAAGTGTCAGGAACACTCCTTCCCGACGCGGACGCGCCTTGCGGTTGAAGTCTATGATTTTCTCGAATCGCGCCGGAGATCGTCTCTGCAATGTTTTGAATGACAAGTATATTCCAGTAGTAAACAGGATGCTCGTTAGTAGCACGACATAAACTTGTACATCTGCCGAGGCTCCGCAATAACACGTGATCACCCAGATAAGCAGAACCATCATGTTGAGCCACAGGACACAGAGGGTCGTAATGATATGAGAACACCCCAACTCGATGAAAAGATGATGGAGGTGTGTCTTATCGGGGTGAAATGGGGATTGATGCTTCAGCATCCGGGTCACCATCACACGCAACGTGTCGAATACAGGGATCGAAAGAACCGCCAGCGTGAAGGCAATCGGCGAGTATCCCTCATCGGTTAATACGTCCTTCACGTGTGGTGAATGTATGATTTGGATGAGAAATACAGCCATAATAAGTCCCAGCGTCAGCGAACCGCCATCTCCGATAAACATTTTGGATTTTATACCGAAAACATTGTGCAGCAGCACGGGGATGAGTGCTCCGATGGTTGCAATGGCGAGGATAATGAGAGCCGGATTGACCTTACTGATGTAAAACACGGTGCCGAAGATGATACAAGCCTGTATGCAGAATCCCGTCGAGAGTCCATCGACACCATCGATCAGGTTGATGGCATTGATCACCCCCACAGCAGCAAAGATGGTGAGCGGAATGGAGATCACATCGGGAATGTAGTGTATGCCCCACAGCCCGTGAAAGTCGTTGAGTTTATATCCGCCCATGAAAATCAGCATGCAGATTGCTACAATCTGAACACCGAATCGTACGTAGGGACTCAGGTTGAGAATATCATCCATGGTGCCGGCGTAGAGCATGATCAGCATGGTGGAGAAGATCAGATAGAGCGACGAGCAGTCTTGCAGCCCGTGTGTACACGCGACACTAAAAAAAATTCCAAAAAACACAACAACCCCACCTAAAATCGGAACGGGTTCTTTTTGCAATTTGCGGGCATCGGGATTGTCAACTATACCCTTTAATTTTGCTATATTCACCATCTGGGGGTGTAGCAGAAAAACTGCAATAATAGCAGCAAATAGTGGCAGAATAATAAGCAGATAATTTTGCATACTTCAACGTGTGTATTTATGTCATACACATTTTAATTAATAATCTATTATTTTACGCCTCTATAAATCCCGAAGGATTGAGACAAAGATAGCAATTAAAAATTAAAATGTATACAAATCAGCCAAAATAAAACACTTATGGCATTTATTGAACCTTTTTAGAAACTATTTGGAACTGTTACCGAAGTTATTTGAGAGTTATTTTTGTTCCTATTTTGTCCTATAAATCCGATTTTAGCGAGCTAAATGAGAATTTATAGGGCGGAAATAGGGGCGAAAAGAACGAGATTAATAAATTTAAAACAGCTTCTTAATCACCAACAATTCCGGGGTCACCACCTCTTTTCCCCTCTATTTCGAGTGTTGATCTGAATTTAACCACGCTCTTGGGCGCAATTTTCACCGGCGCTCCCGTGCGGGGATTACGCCCCATGCGCGCCTGTTTGTGTACGACACAAAAGGTTCCTAAGCCCGTCAAGATAAGTTTGTCCCCCTCATTCAGCAATTGAATCGTTGTACGGATGATTGCATCCACCGCCTTTTTCGCGTCTACTTTGGTGATGTTGGCATCGAGGGATACCGCATCGACCAATTGTGCTTTATTCATAGTTGTGAGTATAATGGGAGAAGTGCCGTTGCAACTCTTTTCCCAAGTTGTATGAACAAAGATAGACAAAATTTGAAAGATTACAACTGAGCCTCTATTTTTTATGTAGCCTCTGTTAGCGCAACTGATACAGTTGATTCCGCAATTTCGGTGTGAACCCGGCGTCCCGTATAGCCGCCTGAATCCCCGCGGCATCGAAACTGTTGTGTGCGCCCGCCGCCGAAACCACATTTTCCTCAATCATGATCGAGCCCATGTCATTCGCCCCACCATGCAGGGCTAACTGCGCCGTTTGTTTACCGATGGTGAGCCACGAGGCTTGTATGTTGCAGATGTTGTTCAGCACCAGCCTACTCACGGCGATCAGCCGGAGGTATTCCAAGGGCGAGAAGCGGGTTACGATGCCTTGTCGCTCCAATTCTGTGCCCGTCGAACGGAAAATCCACGGAATGAAGGCAATGAAGCCGTGGTGCCCCGCAGGACATTGCGCCTGCAAATCACGGATACGGAACAGGTGATCCACCCGTTGATGGGTCGTCTCGATATGCCCATACATCATTGTGGCAGAGGTCGGCAGATTCAACAAGTGGGCTTCGTGCATCACCCCAAGCCACTGCTCCACACTCGGTTTGGCCGGCGAGATGGCCTTGCGCACAGCGGGATCGAGGATCTCCGCACCGGCTCCCGGCAGCGAGTCAAGACCCGCCGCAACCAACCGTTCAAGGGTTTGAAGCGTAGTCAGCCCGCTGATGTGTGCAATATGCGACACTTCGGGTGCACCCAGCGCATGCAGTCGCAACGCAGGATACCGACGTTTCAACTCCGCAAACAGCGACTCGTAGAAATCGATGCCCAACCGGGGATGCAAGCCCCCCTGCAACAGCAGCTGATCCCCGCCCAACGCCAATGTCTGCTCTATTTTTTCGCAATATTCGTCGATCGTAGTGACAAATTGCAACTCTGTTTGATGGGGTTTGCAGTGAAAGTTACAAAATTTACAACCTGATATACAGACGTTTGTAATATTAACGTTGCGATCTATCTGCCACGTCACCACACTCGGATCGGGTACTGCCGTCCGCCGCACCTCGTCGGCCAGCAGCGCAATTTCTGCCAATGGAGCTTCGTCCCACAGCCAATATCCCTCCTGCTGCGAGAGTGGCTCTCGCTGCCGGCATTTTTCGTATAGTACTTTGGTATTCATCTATTTTATGTATGTCAAGACAGCAAAAACCGCAAACGCCGCGGCACCCTGCGCGGTAGTAAATATCCTAAGAAACTGTTTTACTTTTGTTTCCGCGATCTTCGTGCCTCTTTGGCCAATTTTGCGTTGTGCATCCTTGTCTGCGGGCTTTTTTCCTGTATGTTCAGCACCACCTCGAAATCGAGTTGCCGCTTTTGCAAGTCAGCACGCCGTACACGCACAGTCAAGGGATCGCCAAGGGTGAAGTGAAGCCCTGACGAACGTCCGAAAATCTCGTAGCGCACTTCGTCAAACTGGAAGAAATCACCCTCTATATCGCGCAAAAAGGACATTCCCTCGATATGCGTATCATCCAACTCCACATAAATACCCCACTCGGTCAAGCCCGAAATGTGTCCCTCAAACTCCTGTCCGATTTTATCCTGCATAAATTCAACCATCTTGTATTTGATCGACGCGCGCTCAGCCTCGGAAGCCACCACTTCCCGTTCGGAGGCGTGGGTGCACAGATTCTCATAGGTTGCCTTGTCGGCCGACTTGCCGTCGGCAAGGTAGCGCGCCAACAACCGGTGCACCATCATGTCGGGATAGCGACGAATGGGCGAGGTGAAGTGGGTGTAGAAGGGAAATGCCAGTCCGTAGTGGCCGATGTTATCTGTGGTGTAAAATGCTTTTGCCATGGATCTTACAGCGAGTGTCGAAACTACATTCTCTTCGCTCTTACCCTTGACTTCGGCCAGTAATTTGTTCATCTCTTTGGCTATGGCACGACCGTTTGCCGCCTTGAAAACATAGCCGAAGCGCAGGATGAAGGAGCGGAATTTTTCGAGTTTCTCATCGCTTGGTTTGTCGTGTACGCGGTAGACCATCGTGCGCTCAACGTTGTGACCGTTCGTCCTGCGCTTGGAGCAAAATTCCGCCACCCGTTTGTTGGCCAGCAACATAAACTCCTCGATCATCTGATTGGCCTCTTTCTGTTCCTTGAAGTAAACCCCTAACGGCTTGCCTTTCTCGTCGAGGATAAATTTAGCCTCGGCACGATCAAAACTGATGGCTCCCTGTTTGAAACGCTCTTTGCGCAAGCCTTGCGCCAGTCGATTCAGGGTCAGCACCTCCTCGGCATAATCACCCTTGCCCGTCTCGATCACCTCCTGCGCCTCGGCGTAGGAGAATCGGCGATCGGAGTAGATGACCGTGCGGCCGAACCACTCATCGAGCAGTTCGAGGTTCTCGTTGAGTGTAAAGACGGCCGAGAAACTGAGGCTCTCTTCGTGCGGACGCAGTGAGCAGAGTTCGTTACAGAGTTTTTCGGGCAACATCGGCACCGTGCGATCGACCAGATAGACGGATGTGCCACGTTCCTGCGCTTCGGTATCGACCACATCTTCGGGGATGACATAGTGCGTCACGTCGGCAATATGTACGCCGATCTCCCACACGCCGTCCTTGATCTTGCGCACCGACAGTGCGTCGTCGAAGTCCTTGGCATCGGCCGGATCAACCGTGAAGGTCGTTACCGCACGGAAATCACGTCGCTCGGCATAGTCCTGCGGGGTGATGCCCGAAGGAATGTGCTCGGCCGCCTGCTCCACCTGCGGATCAAATTTATGAGGCAGGTTGTACTCTGCCAAAATCGCGTGCATCTCGGTGTCGTTCTCTCCCGCCATGCCCAACACCTCAACCAGTTCTCCCACAGGACTTTTTGTTCCCGGAGCCCAGTCTACGATGCGGATGACCACCTTCTCGCCATCTTGCACTTCGGGGTATTTCTTCTTCGGCAAGTAAATATCCATGGGCATTTTGCGCGAATCAACACGCACAAAAAGTTGATTTTCACCCACTTCAGCCACACCGACGTAGACTTTCTGGTTGCGCTCAAGGATGTTGACAATCTCCCCTTCGGGCGTACCGTTGCGCGAAGTCTGCGACACAACCACCTCCACACGATCCCCATCCAGTGCATTCGCCGAATTGCGCTGATTGATAAATACATCTCGCTCCAGACCCTCCACCTTTACGTACATGGATCCGGTGGAGATCATATCCACCACCCCCTCATAGTGAGGCACGTGAAGAGCACTGAGGCAATATTTTGCGGATGCGCTCTGCTCCACGAATCCCTCACTCACCAGTTTGGTTAGGATCTCATAGGTCTCTTTGCGATCCTCCTTGGTTGCTCCTCCCGTGGCTGTGGTCAGGTATTTCAGCGAAAATTTGTTGCTTGGAAATGTCTTAAACAGTTCCAAAATGGTCGTTGCGCGATCTTTATAATTTAGTTCTTTGTCCGAATTGTTCTTCTTCGATCTCATCATTTTTCTAAAATTTGCAGGGCAAGATCCTTCATGAAGTCTACGCCCACGTTAATAGCCCCCTCATCGGGGTTGAATGTTGCCGTATGCGGCTTTCCCGCGGAGGCTCCTACCCCCAAACGGTAAAACAACGACGGATATTTCGTGCCGTAGAAACCGAAATCCTCCGCCGTGGTGCGCAGAGGCAGCATCTCTACCGCATAGTTTGTTTGCGCCAACGTGACGGCCTGCTTTGTCAGCAGCGGGTCATTCACCACGCAGGGATAACCCGCGTTGATGTCGATGATCGTGTTGACCCCTATCCGCGTATCAATATCGGCCGCAATGTTGCGGATACGCTGGCAGAGAATTTCGCGTTCACACTCGTTGAAGGTGCGCAGCGTCCCCTCCATATAGACTTCGTCGGGCACAACGTTAGTCGCCCCATCGGCCACAACTTTACCGATCGACAACACACACTCCTCGCGGTTGAGTGCCGTGAGACGTGTGATCAACTCTGCGGCTGCCACCACCGCATCTTTGAGTTGAGCCCGAAGGGCTGCATGGCCACCGATTCCGCGGATGGTGAAGCGCAGTTCATCACTTGCCGCCATGTATTTTCCCGATCGCAAGCCAATTACTCCCATCTCTAATTGGGGCTCAATATGCTCCCCGATCACCGCCTTGATGCGATAATCCTCAAACGGATTTTCAGCCAGCACCAGCGATGCTCCTCCGGGATTGCACTCTTCACCCGGCTGAAACAGTCCGAAGATCGTGCCATCGAACGTGCGCTCCGCCACCAGTCGCTGCAACACCCCGAAAAGGATGGCAGCGTGCATGTCGTGTCCGCAGGCGTGCATGACCCCCGGATGCTGCGACCGCCACTCCAACAGGGTACGCTCCGTGATGGGTAGTGCGTCGATGTCGGCTCGCAGGACAACCGCCTTTGTTCGATCCCCGTTGCCCTCTATTTTGGCGAGAATACCTGTGCGGGCAATCGGACAGTACTCAATGCCGGCTTGCTCCAATGCCGAAGAGATGAATCGCGCGGTATCGACCTCCTTGAACGAAAGTTCGGGGTGGCGGTGTAACTGTCTTCTAAATTCAATGGGTGTCATGTTGTTGTGTCTTAAAATAATGCGTGCGCAATTTGTTGAATATTGTCGGTGCGTCCCATGGTGTAGAAGTGCAACACGGGAACCCCCGCCTGCATCAATTCGCGCCCCTGTTCCGTCGCCCACTCTATGCCCACGCGGCGCACTTGGTCGGGATGTGTCTGCGCCTGCGCTATCAACTTCGCGGGCAACTCCACCCCGAAGGTTTGAGGCAGGAGGGTGAGGTGTTTGAGTGTTGATATGGGTTTTATGCCGGGGATAATCGGCACCATGATGCCGGCTTTGCGACACCGCTCCGTGAAGTCGAAGAAATAACGGTTGTCGAAAAACATCTGGGTGACGATGTAATCGGCTCCCGCATCGACCTTCGCTTTGAGGTGAGCAATGTCAGCGGCCAGTGAGGTCGCCTCGCAATGTGCTTCGGGATAACCGGCCACACCGATCGAGAATTTGGAGTGGTGACACTCCTCTACTTCACCGTCGACGAACTCACCTCTGTTCATGGCCGCAATCTGCCGCACAAGATCCACGGCATGTGCATGTCCCTGCACATGAGGCATGAAATGCTGTTCATTCTGCGACTTATCTCCACGCAATGCCAGCACGCTGTGCAGTCCCAAAAAATCCATGTCGATCAGCGCATCCTCAATATCATATTTCGACAACCCGCCGCAAATAAGGTGTGGCACCACCTCCACGTTATATTTTTTGCGAATGGCCGCCGAGATGCCCACCGTACCGGGGCGACGACGCACCACGTGCCACTCCACCGCACCGTTGGGTAGAGAGGTCTGCTTGATCCCCTCGCGGTGAAAGGTCACGTTGATGTAGGCGGGATCAAACTCCATGAGGGGGTCTATGGCAGCAAATACACCCCGCATGCCATCGCCCTTTAAGGGTGGTAGCAGTTCGAACGCAAAACGCGTTTTCTTCTGATCAATCGCTTGATTTATAGTCTCTACGACATTCATTCTATCTGTTTATTGTTTCCGATCTCCGCCAACAGGCGGGCGGTCGCTATATATTATTCGGAATCAATTTCTTCACCATTGCAGCCTCCAACTTGCGTCGGCGGGCATAATCTGTCAACTGCTCTGTGTCGATCACTCCGACCGAGAAATAGGCTGCATCGGAAAAGATCAATCCACACAGTGCTTCTTCGGGTGTAATCATGTAGTTTTCAGTTAATTTCATCTCTGTGGTCATCTCCACCGCCAACAGATCGAAAACCGTCCGTTTGAGCGAGTGGTCGGGCGCAGCGGGATAGCCGAAGGCCATGCGCAGCCCACGGTAGTCCCCCCGGATGATCTGCTCAGGCGACCACTCTGCACCGGTTTCGTAGCCCCACATTTGCCGACGCACGAAAGTATGTACCACCTCGGCGAAAGCTTCGGTCAATCGGTCGGCGAGCAGTTTCAGTAAAATGGCATTGTAATCATCGCCTTCGGCCTTATATTTCGCGGTCAACGTCTTCAGCCCCACACCTGCCGTGATGGCAAAACAGCCCAAATAGTCGGCCTTGTCATTGACGAAATCCGCCAACGAACGACTCTCCTCACCCCGTGTTTGGTTGCGCAACATCGGCAGGAGGTATTGTTTGCCCTTGATGTCGGTCATCAGAATGTCATCACCCCGACTCACAGCCGGGAAGATGCCGACCACTGCTTGCAACTTGAGCAGCCGCTCTTGCCCGATACGCCGGAGCAATGCCTGTGCATCGGCAAAGAGTTTGCGCGCCTCCTCACCCTTCTCCGGATGGTCTAAAATCTCCGGATAACGACCTTTCAGCCCCCATGCGGGAAAGAAAAAATTCCAGTCTATGAGCCGCTCTACATCGGCCACATCGAAATCAGGAAAGACCAAACGTCCCGTGTGACAGGGTTTTACAACAGACTCTACCGCTTTTATCGTTCTGTTTTTACGTGCGTCGGGCAGCGGAATCAGGCTTTTCGCCCGTTCTGCGCGTTGAAAATCAGCCCGTAACGCCTGCTGATCGGCTTTCACCTTGGCCACATACAACTCGCCGTCCTCACCTAAAAGACGAGACAGGATCTTGCTGTTGTGGCTGGCATCCGGTGAGTGCACCACGACACCCGCATAAGCAGGAGCAATCTTCACGGCCGTATGCAGATCCGAAGTGGTGGCTCCCCCGATCACTACGGGAATCTTCAGTCCCCGGTGTTCCAACTCCTCGCAGACGTGAATCATCTCCTCCAGCGAGGGAGTAATCAACCCACTCAGACAGATGGCATCGGCACCCCACGCCACAGCCTCATCCACAATGCGCGGACACTCGACCATTACGCCCAAATCTTTTATCTCGTAGCCGTTGCATGCCATGACCACCGCAACGATGTTTTTTCCAATGTCGTGCACATCCCCTTTGACTGTGGCTATAAGCACCTTACCGGCTTTGTTTCTGGCTTGGCCTACTCCTGTTTCAAGGTAGGGCGTAAGAGCCGAAACAGCTTTTTTCATCACACGAGCGGTCTTCACCACCTGTGGCAGAAACATCTTGCCCTCGCCGAACAACTGCCCCACGCGCTCCATTGCGGGCATGAGCAACGTGTCAATGACCGCCATTGGCACACCCAACGCGCGATAGCCCTCCAGCGTATCGGCCTCGATAAATTCAGTCACGCCCTTCATCATGGCATATTCGACCCGCTCTTTCAGCGGTTCTGTGCGCCATGCGTCCGGCTCCTGTAGGCGACTGTTCTCTGTTGTTTTGTGGCAGGAAGCATATTCCGAGAGTCGCTCCGCTGCATCGGCACGACGACAGAGGATCACATCCTCCACTCGCTCCAGCAATTCGGGCTCGATGTCGGTGTAGACGCGGAGCATCTGCGCATTGACCAGCCCCATGTCCATCCCCGCCTGAATGGCGTGGTAGAGAAACACCGAGTGCATGGCCTCTCGCACAGTATTGTTGCCACGGAATGCAAACGAGAGGTTGCTCACCCCGCCCGATACCTTTGTATATGGCAAGTGCTCCTTGATCCAACGCGTAGCCTCTATAAATTCTTTGGCGTAGGTGTCATGCGCCTCGATGCCCGTTGCTACGGCAAGGATATTGGGGTCGAAAATAATGTCTTCGGCCGGGAATCCCGCCTGCATCAGCAGGTTGTAGGCGCGCTCCGCCACAGCGATTTTGCGAGCATAGGTATCAGCCTGTCCCTGCTCGTCGAAGAGCATCACCACCGCAGCAGCTCCATAGCGGTGGATCAAGGCAGCACGGCGCAAAAATTCGGTCTCGCCCTCCTTGAGTGAGATCGAGTTGACAATACTCTTGCCCTGCGACACCTGCAACCCCGCTTCCAACACCTCCCACGACGACGAGTCGATCATCGTCGGCACCTTGGCTATTTCGGGTTCGGAGGCCATCAAATTCAAAAAAGTACGCATGGCTCCGACTCCATCGATCAGCCCGTCATCCATGCAGACATCCACGATCTGTGCCCCTGCATCGACCTGTGCACGAGCCACCGAAAGCGCCTGCTCGTAGTCACCCTCGCGAATCAGCCGTGCAAACTTCGCAGAACCGGCGACGTTGCTTCGCTCGCCGATGTTGACAAAGTTCGATTCGGGCACAATTTTAAGTTGCTCCAATCCGCTCAGCATCGTCGTGTGACGGGGTGCGGGCAACGGACGGGGCGTATAGTTTTTGACAATTTTAGCCAATTCAAAGATGTGAGCCGGTGTCGTGCCGCAACATCCGCCGACGATGTTGATCAATCCGCGACGCAGATACTCCTCCACATCGGCGGCAAACATGGCCGGGGTCTCGTCGTAACCACCCATCACATTAGGCAAGCCGGCGTTGGGGTGAGTCGAAATGCGAAACTCCGCGATCCCCGCCAGACGCTCCAGATAGGGCAGCAGCTGCTTGGCTCCAAAGGCGCAGTTGAAGCCGACAGACAGCAGGGAGGCATGCGACAGGGAGGTGTAAAATCCCTCGATGGTCTGCCCCGACAAAGTGCGTCCGCTGGCATCGGCCAACGTTCCCGAAGCCATGATCGGAATCGCCGTACCACGACTCTGCGCCAAAGAGTCGATGGCGTAGAGAGCCGCCTTGGCGTTGAGTGTATCGAAAATAGTCTCGATCAACAGCAAATCCGCACCGCCGTCGAGCAGTCCGCGCGCCTGATCGGTGTAAGCATCGACCAATTGCTCGAAAGTCACTTCGCGTGCCGCGGGATTCGCCACATCCGCCGACATGGACGAGGTGCGGTTGGTAGGCCCCATTGACCCCGCTACAAAACGAGGTTTTTGCGGATTGCGGGCGGTGAATTCGTCCGCTGTCTCACGGGCAATTTGTGCCGCGGCCTTCGCCATTTCGTAGGCATAGGCCTCCAGCCCGTAGTCGGCCAGCGAAACAGCATTGGCATTGAAACTGTCGGTCTCAATGATGTCCGCACCCGCTTGCAGGTATTTGGTGTGAATTTCGCAAATAATATCCGGCCGAGTGAGTGCCAGCAAATCGTTGCACCCCTTCAGCAGGCTATTCCATTGTTTGAACTGCTCGCCCCGGTACTGCTCTTCTGTGAGCCGGTATTGCTGTACCATGGTTCCGAATCCGCCGTCGAGCAGCAGAATTCGATGTTCCAACTCTCTGTATATGTTCTTGTTGCTTATCACTGTTCTATTATTTTTCCGAGATTTCAATTTCGAAAAGTTTGCTCCAGTTTTTACCCGTCACAAAGATCCGTTTGCCTTCCGCATCGTAGGCAATGCCATTCAGCACATCTGTTTGCGGGGTGATCTGCTGTTGCGGTAGCAGCCCCGTCAGGTCAACCAGCCCTTCCACCACACCCGTCACAGGGTCGATGATAGCGATCTGGTCGGTGGTGTAGATGTTTGCCCATATTTTGCCCTCGATCCACTCCAGTTCGTTGAGGTATTTCACGGGGCTGCCCTCCAAGGTCACCGCCACACTTTTCTCTCGCTTAAAAGTCTGAGGATCTATCGTGTAAATATACTCCGAGCCATTACTCATGTAGAGTTTCAGGCCGTTGGTGGTCAGTCCCCAGCCCTCACCCGCATAGCGAAATTCTTTGAGTTTCTTACCGGTTGCAACCTCATAGACATGCGCCGTATTCGATTGCCACGTCAGCTGGTAGAGTTTGCCGTCAAGCAGGGTGATTCCCTCGCCGAACTCCTCGCGCGGCAGGCGTGCGAAGAGGGTAGCCTTACCTGTGGCAAGATCAAGCGTTTGCACCACGGAGTGCCCGTTTTGCCCCGTGCCCTCCCAGAGCCTGCCATCCTTGAATTGCAAACCCTGCGTGTAACTGGTGGTCAGGTGTGGATAAACATTGCGCACCACATAGGTGTATTTTTGCGGCGACACGACCGCCGGTTGCTTGGCCTTGATGTCGCCACCGCCACACGCACAAAGCAGTACGCCCGACAAAATGACTATAAAAAGATGTTTCATTTTATGAAAAAAAATATTTATGCAAAGATACTAAGAAATTTTTTAGAAACTGTTTGAATTTGTTACCGAAGTTATTTGAGCGTTATTTTTATGCCTGTTTTTGTTCTGTAAATCCGATTTTAGCGAGCTAAACGAGGATTTATAGGGCGAAACCGGGGACGAAAAGAGCGAGATTAATAAATTTAAAACAGCTTCTTAGATCTGTTACACGATCCTCGTTCTCTCGGCTTTTCGCGAATAAAATTAAACAGTTTCGTGTTTTTTTTCATATTCCCCAATATTTATTGTATCTTTGCCACCCACTTCAAAGTGCGACTAACAGATTAATAATAATATAGATCCGATTCAGTATGAATATCGTAAGAGAAAACCGCGAACAACACACCTCGCTCCTCAAAGTTACGGTGGGCGAGAAGGATTACGGCGACGCTGTCGAGAAGTCGCTTCGTGACTTCAAGCACAAAGCCAATATCCCCGGATTCCGTCCGGGCATGGTACCCATGGGTATCGTCAAAAAAATGTACGGCAAGGGCGTACTGACAGAGCAGTCGTATCGCACAGCATCGAACGCTGTGTTCGAGTACCTCCAGAAAGAAAAAATAGATTATATCGGCGACGTGATTCCTTCCGAGGAGCAGGGCGATTTCGATTTCGAGAATGGCACAGATTTCGATTTTATCTTCGAGATCGGCGAGGCTCCCGAGATCAAACTCGACCTCACGGGAAAAGACAAAGTTACCTACACCAAGATCCAGATTGACAAGAAGATGCACAACGATTTCCGCGCGAACTTCCTGCGTCGATTCGGCCATCTGGTCGATGTCGACACGGTAAGCAGCGACGAGGCGTTGAGCGTCACGCTCAACAACAGTGAGATGAATGTGACCGACGCTTACGTCGGGCTGATCTCCATGACGGAGGAGGATCGCAAACCGTTCATCGGTCAGAAAGTGGGCTTCAAAACCACGGTCAATGTGAACGAACTTTACCGCACACCCTCGCAGCGGGCTTCGGTGTTGCACCTGAAGGAGGCTGAATTGGAGGGTATCAACCCCGAATTTGAACTGGAGATCACCCAGATCCGCAAATTTGCCGATCCGGAACTGAATGAAGAGTTCTTCAAAACAGCGTTCCCCACCGGTGAGGTGAAGAACGAGGCGGAGTTGGATCAGTTTGTCGATGGCGAAATCAACAAGGAACTGAACCGCGAGAGCGACTACCTTTTCACACTCCAACTACGTGATTACCTGCTCAAAAAAGCCGACTTACAGATGCCGGAAGCATTCTTGAAACGTTGGTTGTTTACCCTCAACGAAGGCAAATTCACGATGGAAGATATCAACAAGGATTTCGAGCCGTTTGTCAAGATGTTCTCGTGGAACTATCTCCAGAAATACTTCATCAAAGAGCACACGCTGACCGTGTCGCAGGACGAGGCGTTGGTCGAAGCAAAAGCCTTGGCACAAGCACAGTTTGCACAATACGGCATGCCCTCTGCCCCCGGAGAGATGCTCGACGGTTATGCAAAACAGATCCTCGACAACAAGGATCAGAGCCAAAAGATCTTCGAAAAACTCTATGAGCAGAAGGTTGTTGAGACCGTGAAATCGAAAATTAAAGTGACGGAAAATGCCGTATCAGCGGACGAATTTGCCAAGTTAGCAAAGGAGTTGTAGGAATTTCCTAAAAAAGTTACTATATTTGAACTCTGTGGGCTTGATGTTTGCAGAGTTCTTTTTTTGAAAATAAAACACACAAAAGATATGTCTGAATTTGAAAAATATGCACGGCTGCATTGCGGGATCAGTTCGTTGAAGTTGCACGACTTTCAGTCGATCAGTGCCAATTACGTGTCGCCGACAATCATCGAAGAGCGGCAGTTGAATGTCGCGACGATGGATGTCTTTTCCCGGCTGATGATGGATCGCATCATCTTTCTTGGGGCTCCGATCTACGACGATGCCGCCAACATCATTCAGGCGCAGTTGCTGTTTCTGGAGTCTGCTGATCCTGAAAAGGACATCCAGATCTACATCAACTCCCCCGGTGGCTCGGTATCTGCGGGACTGGGAATCTATGACACCATGCAACTGGTGAATTCCGACGTGGCCACCATCTGCACGGGGCTTGCCGCCTCGATGGGTGCCGTGCTACTCACGGCAGGTGCTGCGGGCAAACGCTCGGCACTGCCGCACTCGCGGGTGATGATTCACCAGCCGTTGGGCGGTGCGCAGGGGCAAGCCTCCGACATCGAGATCACGGCTCGTGAGATCCTCAAAACCAAGAAAGAGCTTTACGAGATCTTGTCGCTGCATGCGGGTGTCCCCGTGAAGAAGATCGAGAAGGATGCCGATCGGGACTATTGGCTGTCGGCTGCCGAGGCGAAGGCCTACGGATTGATCGACGAGGTATTAACCAAAAGAATGACGAAGAATGGTACAAAATAAAAATCGCAAAGGCGGTAACAACAGCGATGCCTGCTCTTTCTGCGGAGGCAAGCGAGGTGAGGTGAAGGTGTTGTTCGAGGGCTTTGACGGTGCATTTATATGTGATAAATGTGTCGAAGGAGGCTACAATATGATGATCGAGCACCACATGATTGCCGACAAAGACCACGGCACGGCTGCCCCTCTTAAATTAGAAGAATTACTCAAACCCATACAGATCAAGGAGTTTCTGGATCAATACGTCATTGGGCAAGATGCCGCTAAGCGGTATATGGCAGTGGCTGTTTATAACCACTACAAACGGCTGCTGTGCGTTCCCAAAGAGGGCGACATCGAAATTGACAAGTCGAATATCGTGCTTGTAGGCCCTACGGGTACCGGCAAAACGCTGATGGCACGTACGATTGCGAAGTTACTCAAAGTCCCCTTCACCATTGTCGATGCCACGGTGCTGACCGAGGCGGGTTATGTGGGTGAGGATGTCGAGAGCATCCTTTCGCGCCTATTGCAGGTGGCCGATTACAATGTGGCAGAGGCGGAGCGGGGGATCGTCTTTATTGATGAGATCGACAAGATCGCCCGTAAAGGCGACAATCCGAGCATCACGCGTGATGTTTCGGGCGAGGGTGTACAGCAGGCATTACTGAAGATTTTGGAAGGTACGGTTGTCAATGTTCCACCCCAAGGCGGTCGCAAGCATCCCGATCAGAAGTTCACTCAGGTCGATACGCGCAACATTCTCTTCATTTGCGGCGGTGCATTCGACGGCATCGAGAAAAAAATCGCACAGCGGTTGAATACCCGCGCCATGGGCTATGGTCGGCTGAATGCCGATCCTGTTGACCGAGGTAATCTGATGCAATATGTCACCCCGCAGGATCTGAAGTCTTTCGGTTTGATTCCCGAATTGGTGGGGCGCCTGCCTGTGCTGACCTACATGCAGCCCCTTTCCAAAGAGGCTCTGCGGTCGATCCTGACCGAGCCGAAAAATGCTATCGTTAAGCAGTACAAACGGCTGTTCGAGATGGACAGCGTGGCGTTGTCCTTCGAAGACGCGGTGCTGGATTATGTGGTCGACAGGGCATTTGAGTTCAAATTGGGGGCACGAGGCCTGCGCTCAATTTGTGAGGCCATCATGATGGACACCATGTTTGACATTCCCTCTTCGAAAAATAAGAAATTTGTCGTTTCCCTCCAATACGCAAAGAAAAAGATAGAAAAAGCAAATTTCTTAGAGTTAAAACAGGTGGGCTAATCCATTTTTATTAACTTTGTGCAATAGAAGCAAACCAAAAAAAACTAACGACTGATATGTCTATCAATTCCAAACTTACTCGTGTAGCCGACAATGTCCGCATTCTTGCGGCCTCCATGGTCGAAAAGGCGAAGTCGGGACATCCCGGTGGTGCCATGGGCGGCGCAGATTTCATCACGGTGCTTTACGCCGAATTTCTGCGCTACAATCCCGAACAGATGAATTACCCCTACCGGGATCGTTTTTTCCTCGATCCGGGTCACATGTCGCCGATGCTCTATTCGACACTGGCACTTGCGGGTCATTATACCATGGCAGACCTTCAGTCGTTGCGCCAATGGGGAAGCATCACGCCCGGGCATCCGGAGGTGGATGTCATGCGGGGTGTCGAGAATACCTCCGGCCCGCTGGGACAGGGACACGCCATGGCATTGGGAGCCGCTCTTGCCGAGCGATTCATGGTTGCCCGTTTCGGCGAGTGGCAGGCACATAAAACCTATGCCTACATCTCCGACGGAGCCGTTGAAGAGGAGATTTCGCAGGGCGTAGGTCGCATTGCAGGCCACCTCGGACTGCACAATCTGATCATGTACTACGATGCAAACAACATTCAACTCTCCACCAAGGTCGACGAGGTGGATACGGAGGATGTTGCCATGAAATATCGGGCATGGAACTGGCAGGTGATCTCCATCGACGGACACAACATCGAGCAGATCCGCGAAGCCCTCACGGCCGCCAATGCCGAGCAGGAACGTCCGACGCTCATCATCGGCAAGACGGTGATGGGCAAAGGGGCCGTCGCCGCCGACGGCTCCTGTTTCGAAGACAAAGTAAGCACTCACGGACAACCGCTGACGGCTGCCGGTGCCGATATGGCCGCCACCATCGCCCACTTAGGAGGCGATTCGGAACAACCGTTTACGGTGTTCGAAGAGAGCACCGCGCTGTTCGCCGCCCGGCGTACCGCACTGAAAGAGTGGATGGTCTCGCAAACCGAAATAGAGAAAAACTGGCGCGAAGCAAACCGCGAATTAGCACGCAAACTCGACGGATTTCTCTCCGGCCGACTTCCTGAAATAGACTACAAATCCATCGACATGAAGGCCGACGTAGCTACACGCTCCGCCTCGGCAACCATGCTTGGCATCTATGCCGAGAAGGTCGAAAACATGATCGTAGCCTCGGCGGATTTGAGCAATTCCGACAAAACGGACGGCTTCCTGAAGAAGACCAAGGCCTTCACCAAGGGGGATTTCTCCGGCAAATTCTTTCAAGCCGGGGTTTCGGAGTTGACCATGGCCTGCGTGATGAACGGTATGGCTCTGCATGGCGGTGTGATCCCGGCATGCGGCACGTTCTTCGTATTTTCCGACTACATGAAACCGGCAGTGCGTCTTTCCGCGCTGATGCGCCTGCACGTGATCTACATCTGGACACACGATTCGTTCCGCGTGGGCGAAGACGGCCCGACCCACCAACCCATTGAACAAGAGGCGCAAATCCGTCTGATGGAGCATCTCAAAAATCACCAAAACGAACGGTCTATGGTCGTCCTGCGTCCTGCGGATAGCGAGGAGACTGTGATGGCATGGAAGTTGGCTTTGGAGGAGCAACGGCCTGTGGCGCTGATCCTTTCGCGTCAGAACATCACAACTCTACCTGCACTCGGAGGTCATCGCCGTGAGGAGGCGGCACAACTTTCGAAAGGTGCCTACGTGGTGATGGATACGGCTAAACCCAATGCGGTGCTATTGGCTTCGGGTTCCGAAGTGGCAACCCTGATCGACGGCGCAACCCTACTTGCCAAGGAGAGTATCCGCGTGCGTGTGGTGAGCGTGCCGAGTGAAGGGCTTTTCCGCGACCAGCCCCTATCCTATCAAAAAGGAGTCCTGCTCGAAGGCGTGGTTCGCTATGGCATGACTTCCGGACTTCCCGTCAATCTATTAGGCCTTGTCGGCGACAGCGGATATATCCACGGTCTCGACCATTTCGGTTACTCCGCACCCTACAAGGTGCTGGACGAAAAATTTGGCTATAACGGACAAACGGTCTGCGACGAGGTGAAAAAACTGCTGAAGTAATCGGCAGCGTCACATACAACAGCGAGCACGCCCCCTATCGGGCGTGCTCGCTGTTGTTATACACCGCATTCGGGATCCTAACGGAGCGGAGGGATTGATCGGTCACTGCTGTGTGTCATCCTAAACGGCAAAAATGCACGATCCTCGAGCTTGTCGAGAGGTCGCAAAGGCACACTGGTTCACGATCCTCGAGCTTGTCGAGAGGTCGCAAAGGTTACAATATACGATCCTCGAGCCTGTCGAGAGGTCGCAAAGGCACACTGGTTCACGATCCTCGAGCTTGTCGAG
>JAVXCD010000013.1:8012-18567 GCA_036659655.1 Alistipes sp. | reverse complement strand
GAGGATCGGGAATTGTGTTTCCAAGTGTCCTTGCGACCTCTCGACAAGCTCGAGGATCGGGAAATGTTTTCTTTGCGACCTCTCGACAAGCTCGAGGATCGAACGCATTATCTGTCTTTCTGAGCAACGAAAAGAACGAGATTAATAAATTTGAAACAGCTTCTCAGTCAAGAAACAGGCACTATTATGAATTTGGCCTCTTTAATTCGGCGTTTTTGCCGTCAATAATGATCCGATTCTTTGCGGGAAGGATACGGAAGATGAATTTCGACGGATCTTCTGAGGACTGAAACGAGCCTTTGTGACAACCGACAGCGTAGTCGATCCCGTCTTGACGTGCCCGAATCGTCTGTCGATTGATCTCTGTGAAGGGCAACTCTATGCCGGTGGCTGTTTGCAGTTCCAATGCCCAAGTGAGAGCCTGCGGGCAGTCGCATCGGATTTCAAATTGATCTTCGCGAAACAGGAGCGTAAAGGTTGTGCCTGATTCGCTGTCGCATGTCACACGGAGCACTTTGTCCCCCAACTCCTCGACCACAGGGTTGCGTAGCGGCAACTCGACGGACTCTCCTGTCGGAGCGATCTTCACCACACGCAAACCGGCCATCTGGGCACGGGTGCTCCAGAGGAAGCCGTCTACCAATGGCAATGTCTTATATACCACCTTGTTGGAGGTGCATCTTTGAGTGAAATAGACCGATTCGATATGTTCGTCAAAGAGATGAATATCGCGGAAACGAAAAGCATCCCCCCTCCAGAGCAAGTTAGCACGATAAAAACGGCTGTTATACCAGACGGTTTTGTGCCCTTCGTTGCGCACATCGGTGAGTGCCGTCACAGCTGTTGGTGGGGTAAGCGTATAGTTTTTTCGGAACCATTCGCCCGACTCTTTGAGTGTTTTGACCTCAATCTTGTTTGCCCGACGCAGCGAGTCCAGCAGCGGAATCTGAATCTCCAAGCCGGTGCGCATCTGCGCCCATGTGAAGGAGTTCTCCTGTCCTGCCTGCACGTAGTTGAAGGCCAGACAAGGCTCGTCGAACATGGTGCGGAAGAACCACTCGATCCACTTACGGCTCTTCCCGAACTCATTGTAGACGGGTTCTAACGAGGCAACACCTTGTATGTCCGATCCCAATCCGAGGTCGTACTGATAGATCGGATCACTGCCCAACATCCGGAAAATGGGTACGGGGATTTGTCCCTGTTCGGTCTGTGCCGGCATGTAGGCATTCTTGCGACTGGGGTAGTAAGCTTGGTTCCAGTAGCCGCCCCAGAGTGTGTAGCCGTCGGTGCCGAGCTGATCTTTGCAGTTGCACGAGGCGACAATGTGATATTTATCATACATATAGCCCAATGTGTAGGCATCGATAAACCACGAACCTACCGATGCGGGATACGTGCCGAAGGCGGCTTTAAAGGCGGCCATGTAGACATCTACCAATTTTGCACGTTCTGCGGGGGTGTAGCCCGTCGAGAAACCCACATCGGCGTGCCAATCCCACGGATAGCGGCCTCTCCACTTCAGACCGGCAGCCTCCACGTGGGGTTGGGTGATCTCCCACCACGCCCCGACTTCCGATGCGGCATTCAACTCCTCTTTCAGCAATTTCTGGTAGCGCGGATTGATCAATGCGTCGTATTGCAACAAAAACGTGCCTGCGAGTTGATGCCGGTTGAGTTGCAGCACCTGCTGGTGCACAGTCTCATAGAGCACCTCTTCCGAAATGGCAGGGTCGCGCGGTTCGAGTTGCCGAATGAAGTTGATAATGTTGACTATGCGATTGGATTTAGGTTCCGTTGAGTCCGGTCGGTCGGTTGCCGAAACCTGTTGTAAACCTCCGGCACAAAGTAGTAGCGCAAGTAAAATCGGGATTTTTTTCATAAAATAGGATTCGTTTAGAATAATGTCGGAAGATAGTAAATGCCGATGCCTGCCACCGCCGAAAGGAGGATCAACAGAATCGGATTGATTTTGCGCAGGGAGCCCAGAAAAACACCGCCAAAGAGTATCCAACTCCAAGCGTCGATGAAGTTGGCTCCTCCTGTGTCGCCACCCTTGGGAAACATCAGCAGCAGGGCCGCCGAGGCGATCATACCGATCACCACGGGGCGCATGCCCTGCATGGCTCCCTCCATGTATTTGTTGTCACGAAGTTTCAAGAAAAATTTAGTCACCAGCATCATGATCGTCAACGAGGGCAGGCACACCGCAAAGGTGGCAATGACAGCACCTAAAATGCCCAATAACGTACTGCCGCCTTGACAGCCCACGGTATAACCCACATAGGTTGCCGAGTTGATGGCGATGGGACCCGGTGTAATTTGCGACACCGCCACGATGTCGGCAAATTCGGCATTGGTCATCCATGTGTGCTGCACGACCACCTCATTCTGAATGAGTGACAGCATGGCATAACCGCCGCCGAAGCCGAAGAATCCGATTTTCAGATAACTGATGAAGAGTTGCCAGAGGATCATTTTGTGCGATTTTTACAGATGAATAGCAGCCACAGAATGCCGAACGCAGCTCCGGCGATTAACAGGTAGATCGGAGACCAGCCTAACCCCCACACGGCCAATGCCGAGGCAGCGATTACGCCGATCATGCCCCAGTGCATGCCCTTGGCGAGCGAGAGAACCGGCACAAGGATCAGGGCCACCACCGCAGGGCGCATGCCCTTGAAGGCGGCATCCACCACGGCGTTGTGACGAATGTCGGCGAAGAGAATGGCAATCAGCAGGATGATGACGAACGACGGCACGACAATGCCCAGTGCCGCCACCACCGCCCCCCAATAGCCGCGGGCTTTGTAGCCGATGAAGACCCCGACGTTGAGTGCGATGGGGCCGGGTGTGGTTTGCGCCAAAGTCAGCAGATCGAGAAATTCCGATTTTTCGATGTTCCATTTCTCCTTGCCGAGCACCTCACGTTCGATCAGTGGCAACATGGCATAGCCACCACCGAAGGTGAAGAGCCCTATCTTGAAAAAAGACCAGAATAATTCGGGTAATGTCTTCATTCGTTGCGTGTTTTCTTATGTAGTAAATTCAAAATGCCGTCGATAAAGGTCATCGGATGGGTGGGGGCTCCGGGTAGCCAGAGATCGACCTTGTGGTGCGACAAGAACGTGCGGTCAATGGCTCTGCTTTGGGCAAAAAGCCCGCCGGAGCAGGCCTCCGATCCGCAGACAATCAATATTTTAGGATCTGCCACCGCATCGTAGCAGAGGGCAAGAGCCTCGGCCATGTTGCGCGTAACGGGCCCTGTGACCACCACGCCATCCGCATGGCGGGGCGAAGCGGTGAACTCCACACCGTAGCGGCCGAAGTCGAAGTTGACATTGCCGACGGCATTCAACTCCATCTCCACCGAATTATCCCCTCCCGCACATACTTGACGTAGTTTCAGTGCCTGTCCGAAGGTGCGGACAACCTCCGTACGCACCTCTTTGGGATCGAAAGCAATGTGCATATCACCGGCCTTTACGACAAGTCCTTCGCGGGTGGGTGCACCGATGCGGTAGTCATTGGTGAAGCAGATCTGCTGCGGAGCGATGCGTGCGCACTCCCCGCAAAAGAGGCATTTACCCAGATCAAGCGTGAAGGGATGTAGCGAAATGGCCTCGGTGGGACAGCGTAGAGCGGCCTGCCGGAGCGGAAGCGGATCTTCGAAGTCGGTCAGCACGGGTCGTCCGCGAAATTCGGCAGTCAGTTCCACCGCATTCAGATCGGGAATATATTGTGAGCCGTGGCTCTTTAGTATTTTCAGTTTTGGCAGTATCATGGCGTTAGAGGTCATGTCCGCAGTAGGACAGGTTAAAACTTTTGTTGCAAATCGGAAAATCGGAGATCCCCTCTCCGCGCACGGCAAGCGCGAGAGCCGGCCAATTATGTAGGCTGGGGTCTTTGATCTTATAGGCCGCGAATGCCCCTTGACTGTCGGTCACCGCCACATGACAAATCTCACCGCGCCACCCTTCGATCAGTGCGAAAGAGAGTGCGTCGGGCATGGATTTAAAATCGTAAATGGGTGTGTGGATTGTTGTCGAGGGGATAAAATTCGCCAAAAATTGTTGAATATAGTCAGCCGACTGCACGACCTCCTCTTGGCGAATTTGCAGCCGCGCCATCACGTCGCCTTGGTCTTTGAGAATGGCGGTGTGATGCGTCTCCGCTGCAAAGACACCCCACGGATGCGAGGTGCGGATGTCGCGTGCCAAACCACAGGCGCGTGCGGCCTGCCCCACCGCCCCGATGCGCACCATCTCCTCGCGCGACACAACACCGCATTGCTCCAAGCGAGCGAGGAGTGTGGGTGAGGTTTGGATGTCGTTGCTGACCTCTTCGTAACGGCGTTGTATCTCTGCGACCTGCCCGGCAATCTGTGTGGCCTTCTCCACCGTAAGCGGGTGGTTTGTGCCGAACGGACGGATGAGTCCTTTGCCGAAACGGTTGCCGCACCAAGCCTGTGTGGTGTTGATGGTCAGTGTGCGGAGGGCTTCACAGGCCACCTGCCCCAATTGGTAGCCAACATCCGTGCAGAGGGCGGCCGTGTCGGCAATGTGCATGGCCATGCGCTCCAGTTCGAGTGCTACGGCTCGTTCAAGGTGTAATTCGGCGGTTCGGCGAGAGTGGGAGGCAAGTTTCTCAACCGTCTCCACAAAAGCCGTAGCGTGGCTGACAGCACTGTCGCCCGCGACACTCTCGGCAAGCACAACCTGCCGCAAACTGTTGCGGGTGGCGGTAAAGGTGTGTTCCACCCCGCGATGCTGGTAACCCAATGCGATCTCGAGGTGCAGCACCTGTTCGCCATTACAGATAAAGCGGAAAGCCCCCGGCTCGATGATCCCTGCATGAATAGGCCCGACATTAACCTCGTGCAGAGACGAACTTTCGATGGTGTAGAAGGGATAGTTGTCGATTGTATTGCCCTGACGAGCGCGGTTGAAGGGGTAGCGCAGGGGCTTATCCCACGGCAAGCCCTCGAACTGCACCCCAAATAACTCCGTGATCTCCCGTTCGAAGAGGTGAACTTGCGGATAGCGCGCCGTGAGCGAGGGCAATGCATCTTCGGCATAGTAGTCCATGACAAACGAGGTGATAAGCACCTGAGACTGCTCATCGTCGAGCAGCAGGCAGTAGAATCGCAGGTGCGTTTGCTGTTCGGGATAGGCGAAGTAGTGAGCGAGGTGATACCGCTCGCATGCGAGTTTCCCGCACAGATCGTCATAGAACGCCGCATAGTCCACCGTGGGAATATCCCGCAGGCAGACAGCGGCAGAGGTATTGTTTGTAATGTAATAATCCATGGCTCTAAAAAGTGACGATTTTAGTGATGAGGTCTTGCAGAAATTGCGGCTGCCAGCAGCCCAATATCATGGCTACGAGGAGCAACAAGAGAGCCGACCACGAATGAATCCGATCCACCTTCGAAGGATGTAATTCGTCTTGGTTGGGTTGATAGCAGAGTTTCAGCATCCGCGAGCAGACGGCATAGATCACAATACACAGCAGCACCAACAGCACGCCCACCAGCCACCACGAGCCGTCGGCAACGACCTGCTTGAGGATCATCAACTCCGACAGAAACAGCGGCGAGGGTGGAAAGGCCAGCAGCACAACCGTGCCGAGGATAAAGCCAACTCCTCCTATCTTATTTATATTGATATAGTTGCCAATGCGATTGATGCGGAAACTGTTGTAAATTTGACGAACAACAGCCATCTGAAAAAACAGGCTACTCTTGATCAGTGTATGGCAGACAACATGGAACAATGCTGCCCACACGCCAATTCCACCCACTCCCAGACCGATGACCACAAGCCCCATATTCTCGACCGTGGAGTAGGAGAGGAAGCGTTTGTAGTTGTTGGTACGGCGCAGGAAGAGCGCACCCACGATCAGCGAAAGCACGCCTGCAACCAATAGCACCGAGCGCACCCACTCGAAAACCTCGCTGCCCGACATCACTTTATAAACACGGAAAAGAGCCAGAAAACCCGCGTTGACCAATCCCGTTGAGATCATGGCCGAGGCCGGTGGCGGCGCGGCATAGTTGGCATCCACACCAATGGTGTGGAACGGAAAAAGTTCGATCTTGCAACTATATCCGCACAGGATCAGCAGAAAGGCAATTTTCAGGTAGAGCGGATTACCCTCCACCACCGAGACACCCAAGTCGGCATAGTTCAACGAGCCGTCGCGGGCTGCGGTGCTGAGCAGCAGGATGCCCAAATAGGCGATGGTGATGCTGGTGGAGCAACCGAATACATATTTCCACGTCGCCTCCAATGTTTTTGCCGTGTGGTGGTAGTAGAGAATGCCGGCGGCACAAAGGGTGGTGGCCTCCAGAAAAATCCATGTGACGGCGAGGTTGTTGGCAAAGTACACGCCCGTGATGGCGGTAGTGAGCAACATCAGCAGGGCAAAATAGAGCCTGTATTCTTTGATATTGTTGTCCTTGAGAAACTCTTCGGAGTGGTAAAACACGAAAGCCGAAACCACGATCATCAGTCCGTAAAACAACGAGCCCAAGGCATCGAAGGTGAAGAATAGCCCGGAGGTGGCCTCGTAGGCTCCACCACCGAGGATGGTGCCGATCAGAGCGGCCTGCGTGGCATAGAACAGCAGCCCGATGAGGTAGACGATTTTTTTTTCTTTGGCAAACAGGGCTGAAATGGCGATCAGCACCGAGGCGATAAAATAGTAGTAGATCATGGCATCAATCCTTTACTTTGGTCAGTACGTTCGTGTCGCCGCTGTGCAGGTTGGTGTCGATGCGGGTGATGAAGATGCCCAGCATCAGCACCGAAATAAGAATGTCGATCAGGATGGCGATATTGATCAGGAACGGCATCTCGACACCGATGGCCATTGAAAAGAGAAACACCCCGTTTTCGATGACCAGAAATCCGATCATGTGCGAGAAAATACGTGTGCGCAGAACGATGAGGATCAGCCCGCTGAGCAGAGCGTAGAGAGCCACACCGAAGAAGATCAGATCGATGGTCGAATCGGCGATGAAGTAGGTAATTGATGCACTGGCCAACAGCGCTACCAAAGACAGCAGCAACGAGTTGAACTGAGTCGATCCCGATGTGGTCACCCGGTTGATTTTCGCCTTGCGGATGACGGCAAACAGGATCGTAGGCACCAAGATTGCCTTGAACACAAGAGTTTCCGCGCAGACAAACAGCAACTCGCCTACACCGATGTTGGCGTGCAGGCGTAACAAAGCGATTCCAAAGAGCAACCATCCCTGCAAGCCGATGATGGAGGCATAGTTGCGGAAACGCTCGGTGATCGACAGGTAGATCAGCGTGATGACGTAGAGCAGAATAAGCGAAAGAATCATCGTATTTCGATATTTAATTGCAGCAGGTAGCCCACGAAGAAGACAAGCACGGCCAAGGCGGCAATGGTAAGGATAAAAGTGGTGTTACGCACCAATCGGTTGCGAGCCTGCGTGGATTCGACAATACCTACCGACAGACCTGTGAGCAGGATGGCAAGCGGGGCAACGACCCACCAACTGAAACAGAAGGTCATGGCCACGGCATTGGCCGCTAACAGGGAGAGAGCAGCGGTCTTGAGCCAGCCGGCGATCTTGATCATCGCCAAATCGACTCCACAGTAGTCCAGACACATCACCTCGTGGATCATGGTCAACTCCAAGTGTGTCCGCGGATCATCCACGGGGTTGCGGCCGCTCTCAACGAAGACAATTTTAGTCAAGATATAGGCCGACAGCAGCAGGACAATGATCAACTGCACATTGAAATGCGTGTCCATCAGGAAGATGTCGGTGAAAGAGGTGTAGCCGAAGATCAGTGCCAACGTAGCCAGAGAGAGCATCAGAGCCGGCTCGATGAGTGCGCCGTAGAGGGCTTCGCGGGCCGCTCCCATGCCTTCGAACGAACTGCCCGTATCCAAGGCCGCCAGCACCAGCGAGAAACGACCCAAGGCCAGTAGGTAAGCGAAGCAGATCAGATCACCATTGAAGCCGAGTGGCGGATTGAGATCGCCCACGGGGATAAAGAGACAGGCCACCAAGGCCGAGCCCAAATAGAGGGATGGAACTGCGCGAAAGAGCGGTGTAGTCGTAGTTGAATAGACCGCACCCTTGCGCAACAGCAGGCGTACATCGTGAAGATGCTGGCTAAAGCGGATGCCTTTGCGTCCCGACAAACGGGCGCGGGTACGGTTGATGACACCCGGCAGGACAAGTGCAACAAGCAGAAGCAGAAGCGTATTGAGCACCATCATAATCAAATCAGATTAAAAATTGACAGCAGGAAGATAAAGGCCAAAAAGGCCAAGGCAAAGAGGATGTAGTGGTTGATCTTGCCTGTGCGCAGGTTCATCACCTGCCCATTGATGAGGTGTAACAACTCGATCCACCAACCCGTGAAGAGGTTGTCGATTTTATCTTTGTGCCGGATATGGAATTTATGAACCAATGGAAACAACTCCTCTTTGTCGACAGCGTGCCCCTCGCCTTTGTTGTGTGTGAGCGAGGTGGCGATGCTTTGCAACCCTTCGGAGAACGATTCGCCCGTGTATTGCATCTTGCCGTTGGGAGCGGTGAAGCCGCAACCCCACGTAGCCCCCCGACGCACACTACGGCGACAAAGCAACCGGTGACGCAGCAGATAGAGTCCGCCAACCACCAACACCAGCAGCCATGCCGTACGGCTGACGGCCGTGAGCAACGGACTGAAGGTCTGTTCGGCTAAAGTCACGGTTTCATGTGCGGAGAGCGACAGAAAGGGAGTTGCTGCCTGTGCGATAACAGGGAGGATGGTTTGCGGGAAGAGTCCGATGAAGAGAATGCCCGTGAGCGGGATCCCCATGGCGGCAATGCGGAAATTGTCCACCTCTCCGGCTTCCGCAACGGCATGTGTACGCGGCGAGCCGAGGAAGACCGTGCCGTAGAGTTTGGTGAAGGTCAACACCACCAACCCCCCGATCAGCGCCAGCCCGAGAATACCCACGGCCGAGGTCAGCACCTCCGTACCCGATGCCACTCCGTCGAACATGCCGAGGTAGATGAGAAATTCGGAGACGAAGCCATTGAGGGGCGGCAGGGCGCAGATGGCGGTGGTGCCCACCAGAAACAGCAGGGCTGTCAGCGGCATGCTTTTGGCCAGTCCGCCCAAGTCATTGAGTGAGGTGGTGTGTGTCTGGGAGAGTATGTTGCCGGCACCGAAGAAGAGTAGGGATTTGAAAAATGAGTGATTTACCACGTGAAGGAGTGCTCCGCAGATACCACACAGCGCAATCAGATTGTGGCCACTGCTCTTGCCCAACACCGCAACGGCGATGCCGATCAGGATGATGCCGATATTTTCGATACTCGAATAGGCCAGCAGCCGCTTGATGTCTTGTTGTGAGGCGGCCAGCAGCACACCCCAAAGCCCCGTGACGATGCCTGCCGCCAGCAGCATGATTCCCACCGTGCGGAGCGTCGGCAGGCTATCGATGGACGACACCACCCGCAAAATACCATAGATACCCGTTTTGATCATCACCCCCGATAGGAGTGCCGAGACATGTGACGGTGCGGCCGGATGTGCCTCCGGCAACCAGACATGCAGGGGAAACAGCCCGGCCTTCATGCCGAAACCAAACAGGAAGAGCAGGAAGAGCGGTAGCGGATTTTGCGTGGTGAAATACGCGCTCAACGCCGAAAAGTCGGCAGATCCGCACACCACATCCAGTCGAACAAAGCCCACAAGCAACAGCACAAAACCGATGTGCATCATGATCAGATAGGTGAGAGCGGCACGCAAAACCTCTTTGCGCTGTGCATCGAAGAGGATCAGCAGGAACGAGGAGATAGTCATCAACTCCCAGAAAAACAGGAAGGTGTAGCCGCCGCTTGCCGTCACCACGCCCAGCATTGCAAAGAACATGACTGTCAGTGATGTATAGTGCAACGAGAATTGCACGGAGGACTTTTGCGCTAAGGTGTGTGCCAAATAGCCCTTCGAATAGAGCACCGCAGCCACCGCAGCAAGGGAGATGATCAGTACAAAAAGTGCTGACAGACCATCCATAGAGCCCGATTCGTTGCCGAAGAGAAAGTTTTGCGCCCGCCACAGTTCTTGGTCTGCCTGCGGATCAACAAGCACCGCGACAGCCTTGACCGAACTCCACAACGCGCCCGCAACAACCAGCGTCAGCGTGGTCCAGACCTTGGCTCGCAAGGGGCTGCTGAAAATCAGCAAGGCTATGATTGCCATAGCGATAAGTGCGTATAAAAACATGCTATTATAATTCAAAATTCATTGTTGTTCGTCCCCCGCCTTCCGAACCTATCGCACAACCGAGGGGATTCGGGTCACAAAGTGCCGTGCTATCCGTTGACCGTTGCGGCCATCACAACCGCCACAACCGCCGCCGTTTCCGTGCGCAGTCGCTGGGTACCGAGGTGGATCTCCTCGAATCCGTTGGCCAAAGCGAGGTCAATCTCTTCGGGTGAAAAATCCCCTTCAGGACCGATGAGAATCAACGCACACTCCCCCTTATGGAGTGTCGTGGGTAAGTAGTGCTT
>JAVXCD010000013.1:5971-7946 GCA_036659655.1 Alistipes sp. | reverse complement strand
TACCTTTTTCAACGGTGTCAATTCGCGCAACACAGGGTGATACGCCTTGAGCGACTGCTTCACAGCCGCCGTGATGACCTTCTCTTCCCGCTCCGCTTTCAGTGCGCGGCGTTCACTGTGTGCCGTCTCCAGCGGAATAAATTCATCAACCCCCACCTCTGTCGCTTTCTCTAAAAACCACTCGAAACGCTCGGTGTTCTTGGTGGGTGCCACAGCCATGGTCAGCGAATAGGTGCGCTTCTCGAACTCCGTCTGTGTGCCGACGACCCGCACCGAACATCGTTTTACGTTGTCATCGATGATCTCACAGCAGTATAAATTGCCCCGTCCATCGGTGATGTGCAGCGTATCGCCCCGTGTCAGGCGCAGTACTCGGACACAGTGCTTAGACTCCTCTTCACTGAGCGTGTAGAGGGGTGGAACCAGATCGGGTGCGTAAAATAGTTGCATATGAAAAATACAAATTAAGATTCATAAATTTAAAACAGCTTCTAAAACTGGGGCGAAAAGAGCCAAAAAGAACGAGATGAATAAATTTAAAACAGTTTCTTACTATTAATCGGATAAATTTCCGCATTCTCCGATGGCTGTTTGCGATAAATCATTAACTTTGCACAAAGGTAAACAAAAATCCAAAAAAACCAATGAGACGATTTTTACTATTATTTTCAACACTGATTGCACTTATGACACTGTCTGCCTGTAACTCCTCAAAGGACGCGGAGGATAATCCGTTTTTTGCGGAGTGGACAACCACCTATGGCGTTCCGCCGTTTGATCTGATCAAGGCAGATCACTACCTGCCTGCTTTCGAGCGCGCCATGTCGCTGCACGAAGCCGAAATTGATGCCATCACGGCCAACCACGATGCACCGACCTTCGCCAACACATTGTTGGCCTACGACCAATCGGGGCAGATGCTCGCGCGCGTAAGTTTAATCTTCGGAATGATCTGTTCGGCCGAGACCAACGACCAAATGCAGGCTTTGCAGGAGCAAATCATGCCGCTGCTGGCCAAGCATAGCGACCAAATCATGCTGAACGGGAAACTCTTTGCCAAGATCAAGTCGCTCTACGACACTCGCGCAAACCTCTCGCTCGATGCCGAGCAGATGCGTCTGCTGGAAAAGACCTACAACGCCTTCGTACGTTCGGGTGCCTTGCTTGATGCGAAGCAGAAAGAGCGGCTGAAAGCCATCAACGAAGAGTTGTCGATTACAGGGGTGAAATACGGCAACAACGTACTGGCCGAGAACAATAATTTCACCCTCGAATTGACCGAGGAGCAATTAGGCGGGCTTACTTCAGGTGTCCGCGATGCGGCCAAAGAGAAGGCCACAGAGTTGGGAAAGTCGGATAAATGGGTCTTCACGCTTCATAAACCCAGTCTAATTCCATTTCTGACCAACTCGACCGAGCGTTCGTTGCGCGAAAAAATCTATAAAGCCTACCTCAATCGCGGCAATCACAACGATGCCTACGACAACAAAAAACTGATCAACGACTTCATCCGTCTGCGCACCGAAAAAGCACACCTGCTGGGTTACGGCTCGTATGCCGATTACGTGGTGTCCGATCAGATGGCCAAAACACCGGCAGCAGTCTATGGCCTGTTAGACGAGATTTGGACTCCGGCATTGGAACGTGCCAAGGGCGAATTGGCAGAGATGAGCGAGTTACTCCGCCAAGATGATTCGACGGCGGTATTCGGGTCGTGGGACTGGTGGTACTACGCTGAGAAACTACGCAAACAAAAATACAATTTGGACGAGGAGATGTTGCGTCCCTATTTCTCGCTGGATAATGTGCAGGGTGGCATCTTCTTCCTTGCCAACAGGCTCTACGGCATTACCTTCCGTCCGATTTTAGTACCTATGTACCAGAAAGATGTGACGGCTTACGAGGTGTTGGATGCCGACCAGTCACACTTAGGTGTGCTCTACTTCGATTTCTTCCCCCGTGCCGGCAAGAGTGG
>JAVXCD010000013.1:0-5880 GCA_036659655.1 Alistipes sp. | reverse complement strand
CCAACAGCCACAACACCGGCTCTGCTGACGCTGGACGAGACCGAAACCTTGTTCCACGAATTCGGTCACGCGCTGCACTTCCTGTTCCATGATGTGAAATACCGCGGTCTGGCCGAGGTTGAGGGTGACTTCGTAGAGCTACCTTCGCAGATCATGGAGAACTGGGCGTTCGAACCGGAGATGTTGAAACAATATGCCGTACATTATCGTTCGGACGAGGTGATTTCCGACTACCTGATTGGGAAGTTGCGTAACAGCGAACTCTTTAATCAAGGATTCATCACCACCGAATTGATCGCTGCGGCTCTCTCCGACATGGATATTCACACCACCACGGAGTATAAACCCATCGATGTTGAGGCTTTCGAGCAGCAGGCTCTCGCGGTCAAACGCGGCTTGATCCCGCAGATCGCACCCCGTTACCGCTACACCTATTTCAGCCACATCTTCGACGGCGGATATTCGGCCGGATACTACTTCTACACCTGGGCCGAAGTGTTGGATAAAGATGCCTTCCAAGCCTTCAAACAGAGCGATGATCTGTTTAACCGCCAGATAGCCGGTGATTTCCGTCGCAAACTCCTTGCCCGTGGCGGTTCGGAGGACGGCATGTCGCTCTATCGTGCTTTCCGCGGTGCCGAGCCGGACAAGATGCCTATGTTACGTGCGCGAGGTCTGTGTGCTGAGCCCGAAGTGACAGCCGAAGATGAACTTACTCCAATAACTGCACAATAAAACTAAATTAAATAATGAAAAAAGTACTTATTATCATGTCTCTAACCGCCCTGACGGCAGTAGGATGTGTCGACAACACAATGCCGGTAGCACAACTGCCCGAAATTGACACCTCCAATCCGTTGTTGGCGGAGTGGAACACCCCCCACCAAACCCCGCCTTTCTCGTCGATCAAACTCGCCGATTATGAACCGGCTTTCGAAACGGCAATCGCCGTTTCTCGTGCGGAACTGGATGCCATCGTCAAGAATCCGGCAAAACCCACTTTCAACAATACGATTTTGGCGCTGGAGTTACAAGGACAATTATTATCACGCATAACCGGTGTCTTCTACAACCTGTTAGAGGCTGACACCTCGGATGAGATGCAGCAGATTGCCCTCAACATGCAGTCGAAACTCACCGAATTGGGAAATGACATTTCGCTCAACCCTGAACTTTTTGCACGTGTCAACGCCGTGTACGAACATCCGGGATGGTTCCTGTCGAAAGAGGATAAAAAACTGCTGGAGAACACCTACAAAAGTTTCACCCGCAACGGTGCGGCACTTTCGGATGCCGACAAGACTCTCTACCGCCAATATACGGCACAGTTGTCGGATTTGACATTGAAATTCGGCCAAAATTCACTCTCTGCCACCAATGCCTTTACCCTCAACATCACCGATCCGAAGCAGGTCGAGGAGTTGCCTGCCTTTGTGAAGGAGGGGCTGGCTGCCGAGGCGAAAGCACGTGGTCAGCAGGGCTGGACGGTGACGCTCCAAGCACCCAGTTATGTGCCGTTTATGACCTATTCGACCAATCGAGAACTGAAGGAGCAACTTTGGAAAGCCTCCAATTCGCGTGCGTTGGGTGGTGAGTTCGACAACACGGACAATGTGAAGAACATTGCTAATGTGCGTTTGAAAATTGCCAACCTATTGGGTTACAAGTCTTATGCGGATTATGTACTGGAGGAGCACATGGCCGAGAATGCAGCCACCGTCAATGCGTTTCTTGCCGAGTTGCTGAGCGCAACCAAGGAGTATGCCGACAAAGATTATCAGACGGTGAACGATTTTGCCGCTACACAGGGATTCGAGGGCAAACTCATGCCCTGGGATTGGAGTTACTACAACGAAAAATACAAGGATGAGAAGTATGCGCTCAACGATGAGTTGGTGAAGCCCTATCTCAAACTCGAAAATGTGAAAAACGGTGTCTTTTTGTTGGCAAACAAACTTTACGGACTGACCTTCACACCCAACACCAAGATCGAAGTCTATCATCCCGATGTGACGGCCTATGATGTGACCGATGCCAACGGCAAATTCATGGCGGTACTCTACCTCGATTTCTTCCCCCGTGCCTCGAAGCGTGCGGGTGCGTGGATGACCGAATTCCGTGGCACGAAGATCGTCGACAAGGTAGAGACGCGTCCGCTGGTATCACTGGTGATGAACTTCACCAAGCCAACTGAAACCACCCCTTCGCTACTGACATTCGACGAATTCGAGACCTTCCTGCATGAATTCGGACACTCCCTGCACGGCATGTTAGGTGAGGGTAAATATGAGTCGATGACCGGTACAAATGTCTACCGTGACTTCGTGGAGTTGCCTTCACAGATCATGGAAAATTGGGCGACGCAGAAAGAGTTCCTCGACTTGTGGGCGGTACATTACCAGACCGGTGAGCCTATTCCTGCCGAACTTGTCGACAAGATCGTCGCAGCACAGAATTACCTCGCGGCCTACCTGAATGTGCGCCAGTTGTCGTTCGGCATCACCGACATGGCATGGCACAGCATTACCGAGCCCTATGAGGGCGATGTGATGGCTTTCGAAAACCAATCCATGGCTCCGACGCAGATCATGCCCATTGTCGAGGGAACTGCTATGGCACCCGCTTTCACGCACATCTTCTCAGGTGGCTATGCCGCAGGTTACTACGGTTATAAGTGGGCAGAGGTGCTGGAGGCCGATGCGTTCTCACTATTCAAGGAGAAGGGAATCTTCAACAAGGAGGTGGCTGATGCGTTCCGTGAGAATGTGCTTTCCAAGGGCGGCACGGATCATCCGATGAACCTTTATGTGAAATTCCGCGGGCATAAACCCGAAACAAAAGCGTTGATCGAAAAAATGGGGCTGACGAAATAATTCAGAAACTATTTGAATTTGTTACCGAAGTTATTTTAGCGCTATTTTTGTTCCTGTTTTGGTCCTATAAATCCGATTTTAGCGAGCTAAATGAGGATTTATAGAGCAAAAGAACGAGATTAATAAATTCGAAACAGCTTCTCAAACGGATCCACGCTCGCATCATGAGGGCATAGGGTCATCCTGTGTATCATCCCGAACAATCGCGAGAAAGTTGGTTTTGTATTGCAAACCAACTTTCTCGCGATTGTTCAATATGGCAGAAACAACAGAACCCCACCGGATTCTACGGAATGTATGCGGAGTCGGAAGGGCAGAGCAGTGTAAAAAACATTCCCGATCCTCGAGCCTGTCGAGAGGTCGCAAGGAAAACAGTTCCCGATCCTCGAGCTTGTCGAGAGGTCGCAGGGGCAATCAGCACGTTGCCTTTGCGACCTCTCGACAGGCTCGAGGATCGTGCGGGTTTTATACGACGAAAAATCTTTTTCTATGTCCTTTTGTCTTGTCAAAAGGACGAAAACCGCCCCGACGGACAAAAAAGACTAAAATCGAAGGTCTAACATTGAAAACGGATGCTCCGCACTTTTGCAAGCAAAAGGTCTCCGTTTTCGGGCATTTTTAACCCTCCGATTTCTTTACGCTTTTTTGCCAAGTCGGAAGGGCAGAGCAGAGCAAAAAACATTCCCGATCCTCGAGCTTGTCGAGAGGTCGCAAAGACAACGCGCGCAATCCCACACGATCCTCGAGCTTGTCGAGAGGTCGCAAAGACAATCAGCACCGTGACCTTTGCGACCTCTCGACAAGCTCGAGGATCGTGTACTTCCAAGTGACCCTGCGACCTCTCGACAAGCTCGAGGATCGTGGGAATTTTATATAAAGAAAGATCTTTTGTCTTGTCGAAAGGACAAAACCGCCCCGATAGGATTTTATCATGTTCCATTATTTTCACATCAAAAGTAAAAAAATAGATATTCTTCGTTTTGTTTTTATTTGTTTCTTTTGTACTTTTGCAAAGAAACCAAACAAAAGGAAAATGAAACTACTAAAATGTATTGTGAGTCTTGTCGTTGCAATGATTTTCATCTCCACCGAGGCGATAGCTACGGGAAAATCCACTCAACTAACGACTGTGCCCGATAAATCGGGAGCAACAGTAAAAGGAGTTGTGTACGCCGGAGCGGAACCACTCGCCGGAGTGACGGTGTCCGATGGTGTGGAGGTGACAACAACCGATCGCGCGGGACGTTACTGGCTCCATTCTGCCAAGAAAAACGGCTCTGTATTTATCTCCATACCATCCGGTTATGAGGTTGCAACGCAGTGGTCTGCGCCTTTGTTCTGGGCTCCGCTCAAAGCGGCTCACAACGTGGTGGAGCAACACAACTTCGAGTTGACACAAGTAGACAATGAGAACTATATTCTTCTGGCCGTCACGGACATACATCTTTCAAACCAATACAACGATCTCGAACAGTTCTGCACGACTTTTCTGCCGAGCGTACAAAAAATCATAGATCATGCAAACGGGCGCCGGGTCTACACGCTCAACACGGGAGACATGAGTTTCGATATATACTGGTATTCACACAATTACGCAATTGAATCGTATAAAAAAACCCTGAATATCGTGAACTACCCCACGCCCATATTTCACGCTACGGGCAACCACGACAACGACGGAGCAACACCGTGTAGTGATTCCACGGATTTTGTCGCATCGGAGCGTTACCGTCAATCAGTCGGCCCCACCTACTACTCCTTCAATATCGGGCAGGTGCACTACGTTGTGCTGGACAACATCATCTACCTGAATGAACCGGGCGGAAAAAAATCGGCCGGCATCGTGGGCAAACGCAACTACATTCGTCGTGTGACACCCGAACAATTGGCGTGGCTGAAGAAGGATCTGGCATTGGTGAAAGATAAAACAGCCCCTGTGATCGTGGGAATGCACGCGGCCGCCTATCGTTACCGCAACCTCACATCCGAGGTGATCAGCTGGTTTTCCGAACCGGCATACAGTGAGGAATTAACGGCCTGTTTCGAGGATTTCGACGACGTACACTACATATCGGGGCACACGCATGCCAACAACACAACCTACGTGAACGATCATCTGATCGAGCACAACTTGGGTGCAGTGTGCGGTTCATGGTGGATCTCAGGGGCTCATCACTACCAAAATCTCTGCCCCGACGGCAGTCCCAACGGCTACGGAGTATTCCGAATTGACGGACGTAAGATGGAGTGGAGTTACAACAGCATCGATGGCGGTGCAGAGCGACAATTCAGGGCATTTGACCTGAATGAGGTGCGGCGTTACTATGTAGAATCGGAGGAGTTGTCGAAATTTCTGGAGCACTACCCCTTGCGGCGTGATTTCCGCAAGATAGAGGATAATGTGGTCTACCTCAACGTCTGGAACTGGGCTCCCGACTGGAAGATTTCCGTGACGGAAAACGGACGGGAGTTAGCCGTTGTGCGCGAGCGCACCGAAGATCCGCTCTACACGATTTCGCACGAACTGACCAAGATCAAGATGGCAGGACGCTATGCGGCAAGTTTTGGCGAATGTCTACAAAATCACCTCTTCGTGGTCAAGGCTTCGAGCCCCACCTCCACCCTCGAAATCAAGGTGACCGATCGGTTCGGCAAAGTCTATACAGAACAGATGGTGCGCCCAAAAGCATTCGGCTATCAAATGAAATAGGGGATCGCAAAGGTGTAATATATAAATCGCTATTTATCTGCGTTTCGTGTGACGAAGAAACACGATCCTCGAGCTTGTCGAGAGGTCGCAAGGTAATCTGCATCGTGTCCTTGCGACCTCTCGACAAGCTCGAGGATCGGGTGTTGTGTCTTTCGTTGGTTGTCTTTGCGACCTCTCGACAAGCTCGAGGATCGGGTATTGTGTCTTGCGCTGGTTGACTTTGCGACCTCTCGACAAGCTCGAGGATCGGGTGTTGTGTCTTGCTCTGGTTGACTTTGCGACCTCTCGACAAGCTCG